>JAFYNW010000017.1 GCA_017547995.1 Clostridia bacterium
GAGAGAGCATAACGCTCTCTCTTTTTTTGCAACCTTTTTGATCTCAGCGGAGTCTTATTATACAACGTAAGAAAATCGTAAGAAATATATCATATCCATTTTAAGAATAATGCTTTACAATATAGCTATGTTGTGAAAGGAGGCATACGAATGCAAAAACCAACCGTTCTCGTCGTCGATGACGACAGGGAAATTGCACGTGCTGTTGCCACAATGCTTGAGCACGAAAATATATCTGCCCTCTGTGCCCACGATGGTATGGAGGCGCTCGATATTCTGTCAGGACGCAGTGATATCCGTCTTATCATTCTCGATATTATGATGCCAAAGCTTGACGGACTTTCGGCCACAATGAAAATCCGCGAAAGCCGTAATCTGCCGATTATCATGCTTTCGGCAAAGTCGGAGGATTCGGACAAAATCCTGGGGCTTTCCATGGGTGCTGACGATTACATCACAAAGCCATTCAACCCGAGTGAGCTTGTGGCGAGAGTCAAGTCACAGCTCCGCCGTTATATGTATCTTGGCGATATGGCAGGTGCTGTGAAGAAAAACGCACTTTCCAGCGGTGATATGGAGCTGGACACAGAGAGCAAGCAGCTTTTTGTGTCAGGTGAGGAAGTCCGCCTGACTGCCACGGAATATAAAATCGTGGAGCTTCTGCTGAGGAATGCAGGGCGTGTATTTTCTGCCGAAGAAATCTATTCCCGGGTATGGAATGAGGAGGCTTTCGCCGTTGAAAATACAGTTATGGTGCACATCAGGCGCATCCGCGAGAAAATCGAAATAAATCCAAAAGAACCAAAATATCTGAAGGTGGTGTGGGGCATTGGCTACAAAATTGAAAAACATTAGAAGTTGGAAATGGACGAAGGCCGTCGCATTTTATCTTGCCTTGATTATGGTGTGGATGATGGTTTCAAGAGGCTGCGACTTGCTTTCCGAATACACTCTCGGCAATATTGATTATCTGGCTGAAATACTTTTTGCCGACGATTATTTTGAAACTGCAGAGTCACGGAATATGATTGATACCGCTTTGCACAGCGTGAATGCTCTCGTCAGCGCGCACGACCCGACAGGCTTATCGTCATGGCTCGAGCATCTCGACTATATCATAGTGGACGATAACGGCAAGACCCTCGTCACAAGCGACACCTCAAAAAGCTTCGACGAGTTTCTTACGGGTGACTATATAGTTTACAAGGATTACGAGATATTCGAAACGGGCGGCAGAATACCGCCGACCATGACCGACCTTTTCTTCTACTGCGACGACAACTACGATATGGCAATTTCATTTGGCGAGGAATATTGGGGCGAGCATTATGCGCGTTTTGATGAATACAAGCGCGCGGCTCACGATTTTGTTTCCGATGAGCTTGGATACTCCTTCATTCTCCTCCTATGCCTTATCTATTTCATCATAGTTACGGGCAGAAAGCCGCACAGCGACGAATTGCACACCCAGTTTATCGACAGGGTGTGGACAGAAGTGCATATCGTTTCGCTTTTCCTCATCATTCTCTTCGGTCTGGCATTCATAGTCTTGTTTGCAAGTGGTTTAGGGCATAGAATCTCCGCATCTCAATTCAGACTGACAAAATACATCATCTGCATTTCCTTTGAAGCCATTTTCTGCCTTTGCCTGTGGCTTTCCCTTTCGCTTGTGCGAAAAATCAAGGGCAGGACCTTCTTCCGCTCCTCTTTCTGCGGCTGGTTTATCATAAAGTCAAAGCATTTCTTTGCAAAGACCAAGCAAATCATCCGCACGTTTTCAAACGTGCAATTCAAAGACATCCATTTTGCCGCAGGATTCCATAAACTTCAGTCGCGATTTGTCGGTGTCTCGGTTGTCATCGCGATTCTCATTTCATTCTGTGCCTTCGCTGCAGGTGTTGTCAGATACAGCGGCTTCCTCTGGCTTTTCGGCTGTGTGCTTCTCGCCATTCTCGAGTTTGTCATCATCTGGCATTATATGAAAAAGACCACCGCTTACGCTCAGTCGATGACCCGTCTGCTTGTGCAGATAGACAAGGTTTCCTCCGGTCAGCTCGATTACGATGCAGGCATTTATGAAAATGATTTTCTCCGCGAAAGCTCGGAAAAGCTGAGCAATATCACCGATGGTCTGAGCCGTGCGCTCGACGAGCAGATGAAGGGCGAGCGTATGAAAATCGAGCTTGTCACCAACGTTTCCCACGACCTCAAAACTCCGCTGACCTCAATAATCAGCTACATCGACCTGCTGAAAAAGGAGGAAATGGGCGATGTGGCGCAGGACTACGTGGGCATTCTTGCAAACAAGGCCGACAGGCTCAAGGGCATTGTCAGCGACCTTTTCGACCTTGCCAAGGCAAACAGCGGCAACGCTCAGGTGGATATCGAGCCGCTCGATTTTGCCCGTCTGGCTCAGCAGACTCTTGCCGATATGGAGGACAGAATATGCATCAGCGATATGGCTGTAAAGACCAATCTCGACTCCCCTGCCATGATTATGGCGGACGGCAGAAAGCTTTCCCGCGCGCTGACCAACGTGCTTGACAATGCTCTCCGCTATTCCCTTGCCGGCTCGCGAATCTACGTTGACCTTGTGAAAAACGAGGGCAAGGCGGTGCTTTCGGTCAAGAATACCTCGGCATCGGAGATGGATTTCACAGCTGACGAGATTATGCAGAGATTTGTCCGCGGCGACAAAAACCGCAGTACCGACGGCAGTGGGCTTGGGCTTTCGATTGCCAGAAGCTTCACTGAGGTTTCGGGCGGCAGATTTGACGTTGCCATCGACGGCGACCAATTCAAGGCGGTCTTCACCTTCAATCTGCACGGACAGGATATTATATAATGTATAAGTCTGTGTTTTTGCTTATTGGAGCGGTAATTATTTTCTCATTTTTCTTCTGGCGTGAATAATTCTGCTCATATCCGTTATAATATAAGCATGGGCAAGCCCATTACGTCCTCTCATAAATAATGTTCTGTAGCAAAGAAAAAGTCCGCCCCGCGCGGATTTTTTCTTTTGTGGGAAGATTGGAGAAGGAGGATAAACGGCATTTTGCGGCAGGAGCAAGCCCCCGCCCTACGTTTTCGGGACGTTGTAAACACCGTCCCCTGCAGGATTGTGCAAACCGCGGGAGATTCTTCGGCCTTGCCTCAGAATGACACCACAAGGACAGACACCCCTGCCCTCCCGCTTATTTAATGCATCGCAGATACATCAACATTTTCCACAGGAAAATATATCGCATTTGCATTGCAAATATATCGCTGCCGTAAGGCAATATCACTAGGCGAAGCCGAATATCACTTTGCTGAAAGCAAAATAAAAGCCACCCCTTATGGAGTGGCTTTTGCTGTATCATTAGATAATTTCGAGGCCTGTGGAGACAGAATGCTTTACTCTGTCGCGTTCTTCTGCGCGCTTGCCGTCGTTGAATCTGTCGAGAGTACCAACGAGGTAGCCTGTGATACGTCTGATGCGTTCAAACTTAGGACCGCCGTCAGATTCCTTTCTGTGGCACATTGGACATTCTTCATCAATAATGCCTGTGAAGCCGCAGGCAGGGTCGCGGTCGACAGGGTGGTTGATGGAGCCGTAGCCGATGCCCGATTCCTTCATGCAACGGATTACCGCTTCGAATGCATCGAGATTCTTTGTTGGGTCGCCGTCAAGCTCGATATAGCTGATGTGACCTGCGTTTGTAAGCGCGTGATATGGTGCTTCAAGACGAATCTTTTCAAATGCATTGATTTCGTGGTAAACAGGCACGTGGAAGGAGTTTGTATAGTATTCTCTGTCTGTAACGCCAGGGATTACGCCGTACTTCTTGCGGTCAATCTTTACGAAACGGCCGGAGAGACCTTCGGCAGGAGTTGCGATAACTGTATAGTTAAGGCCTGTTTCCTTTGTGATTTCATCCATACGCTTACGCATAAAGCCGATGATGTTGAGACCGAGATTCTGTGCTTCTGCGCTTTCGCCGTGGTGTACGCCGATGAGAGCCTTGAGACATTCTGCAAGACCGATGAAGCCGACTGTAAGTGTGCCGTGCTTGAGCACTTCGCCCACTTCGTCTTCAGGCTGAAGCTTTTCGGAGTCAATCCATACGTGCTGACCCATGAGGAAAGGATAGTTCTTTGCCTTCTTCTTGGACTGGATTACGAAACGCTCTGTAAGCTGTTCAGCAACGAGAGTAAGCTGTCTGTCGAGCTCTTCGAAGAAGAAATCGATATTGCCGTTGGACTTGATAGCGATTCTTGGAAGGTTGATGGAAGTGAAGGAAAGGTTACCTCTGCCGCCTGTTGTCTGACGGGATGGGTCGTGAGCATTGCCGATTACACGTGTACGACAGCCCATGTATGCAACTTCTGTATCAGGGTTGCCTTCCTTATAATACTGGAGATTATATGGAGCATCGATGAAGGAGAAGTTAGGGAAAAGACGCTTTGCGGAAACTCTGCAAGCAAGCTTGAAGAGGTCGTAGTTAGCATCGCCTTCGTTGTAGTTTACGCCTTCCTTAACCTTGAAAATGTGGATTGGGAAGATTGGTGTTTCGCCGTTGCCCAAGCCCTTTTCATTTGCAAGAAGAACGTTCTTTGTAACCATTCTGCCTTCTGCAGAAGTATCTGTACCATAGTTGATGGAGGAGAATGGTACCTGCGCACCTGCACGGGAGTGCATTGTGTTGAGGTTATGTACGAGAGCTTCCATAGCCTGGAACGTTGCTCTGTCTGTTTCCTTTTCTGTGTGCTTGCGTGCAAACTTCTGTGCCTTTTCAGCGATTTCTTCGTTTGTGAGCTCGACAAGATATGGCTTTTCGATAGCTTCATAGCCGTTGGAGCCGTCGAGAATTGGGCACATACCGTTGTTTTCTGCAGCAATCTTATCGCGGATAGCGTTTACCTTGCTTTCAGCATCGTCCA
>JAFYNW010000149.1 GCA_017547995.1 Clostridia bacterium
GTTCTCTCTATAATTTTGCAATAATTCTCAGCAAGGTGACAGAAAATTCTTCTGTCACCTTTGCGTGGTTTTTCGGGATGTGTAATTTTCACGAAAAAAGCGGACAATTCGTGAATTGTCCCTACTTCTTCTCTTGCCTCCCTCTCGTAGAGGGGATCGAAACCTATTCAATCGTGAACGGAGTTCACACCACAATGTTCCGCAGGAACAATTCATGATACGAAGTATCAATTCATGGTGAAACCAATTCATGCACCTTTGGTGCAATTCATTCAATTCAGGAGACCAGAATAAATGGCATTTTTTGATAAAATCAAGCAGGGTCTTGCAAAGACAAAGGCGAATATCGACTCTGCTCTCAACAGCGTTTTCGCTGTATTCCGTGAAGTCGACGAAGACCTTCTCGAAGAGCTTCTCGACGCTCTCATCATGAGCGACCTCGGCGCATCTCTTTCCCAGGAAATCATCGATGAGCTCCGCAACCGTGCTAAGCTTGACAAGCTCGAATCCGAGGCTCAGGTCAAGGAAGCTCTCATCGACATTCTCAAGAATAAGATGACTCTCGACAACTCCCTCAAGCTTACAACAACACCATCCGTTATCATGGTTGTCGGTGTAAACGGCGTGGGTAAGACAACAACTATCGGTAAAATCGGCCAGAAGCTCACACAGGAAGGCAAGAGAGTGCTTTTCGTTGCGGCTGACACATTCCGTGCCGCTGCTGCCGACCAGCTCACAATCTGGGCTGAACGCTGTGGTGCGCAGATTGTCCGTCACGCAGAAGGCGCAGACCCTGCGGCTGTTATCTTCGACGGTATCACAGCGGCTAAGGCTCGTGGTGTTGACGTTGTTATCTGCGATACGGCAGGCCGTCTTCACAACAAGCAGAATCTCATGCGCGAGCTTGAAAAGATGAACAGAATTATCGAACGCGAGCTCCCTGACGGCGACAAGGAAACTCTCCTCGTTGTTGACGCAACAACAGGTCAGAATGCTCTCAGCCAGGCTGAACAGTTTGGTGCTGTAACACAGCTTTCCGGCGTTGTCGTTACAAAGCTTGACGGCACAGCAAAGGGCGGCGTTGTTGCGGCTATCTCCGCAAAGATGAACATTCCAATCAAGTTCATCGGCGTCGGCGAAAAGGCAGAAGACCTTCTCGAATTCGAACCAGAAGGATTCCTCAAGGCATTCTTTGAATAAATAAACCGCACAATCCACCTGCGGTACGTCATAAATGCCGTACCCTACAAAACAAACCGTAGGGGACATTCACGAATGTCCCGCGGGCGGGCACAGAGACCCGCCCCTACACCTATCCATGTAGGTTACGACGCCCCCGGCGTCCCGCCCTATCCAATGCGACTTGTCACTCATCTGCATCTATATATCGCTTCCGCATTATGCGGAACAATTCATTCTCCTATGGAGGTAACAACCATGTCAAAACGTACTGACGGACGCGCTCTCGACGAAATGCGTCCAATTAAAATCACACCTAACTTCACAAAGCACGCAGAAGGCTCCTGCCTTATCGAATGTGGTGACACAAAGGTTATCTGCACAGCAAGTGTGGAAGAATCCGTCCCTCCATTCCTCAAGGGCTCGGGCAAGGGCTGGGTTACAGCTGAATATTCCATGCTCCCTCGTGCAACTCATACACGCTCTAACCGCGACATCAACAAGCTCAAGCTCAACGGCAGAAGTGCTGAAATCCAGCGCCTTATCGGCCGCTCCTTGCGCTCTGTAACAAACCTTGACGCACTGGGCGAACGCTCCATCACAATCGACTGCGACGTTATCCAGGCTGACGGCGGCACAAGATGTGCTTCCATCACAGGCGGCTTCGTTGCTCTCGTTCTCGCTCTCGCTAAGCTCCGTGACCAGGGTCTTATCCGCAAGATTCCTCTCTACTCCTACGTTGCGGCCGTTTCCTGCGGCATCATCGGCAACGAAGCTCATCTCGACCTTTGCTATACAGAAGACTCCACAGCGGCTGTCGACAGTAACTACGTTATGGACGATGAAGGCAACATCATCGAAGTTCAGGGCACAGGCGAAGGCAGACCATTCAGCAAAAAGGAGCTCGACGCTCTCTACGCTCTCGCTGAAAAGGGCATCAAGGAGCTTGTAAAGGCTCAGAAGGAAGTTGTGGGTGATCTTTTTGAATAAGCTGCTCATCGCAACTAACAATCAGAAGAAACTCAAGGAGCTTTCGGCTATTCTCGTCGACCTGGGCTTTGAATGTGTCACGCTCAAGGATATGAACATCGAGTGCGACCCTGAAGAAACAGGCACTACTTTTGCTGAAAACTCCCTTATCAAGGCAAAGTGCGGCATGGAGCTCTCTCAGCTTCCATGCATTGCCGACGACAGCGGCCTTATGGTTGACGCTCTCGACGGTGCGCCGGGCATCTACTCTGCCCGCTACTGCGAAGGCACGGATGCCGACAGAACTGCGTTTTTGCTCAAGAATATGGAAGAAGTTGCTGACGATAACCGCACAGCACGCTTCGTTTCGGCTATCACATGCGTTTTCCCAAACGGCGACGTGGTTGCCGCTGAAGGATACTGCGAAGGTGTCATCACACGCGAGGTTATGGGTGACGGCGGCTTCGGCTACGACCCTGTATTCTTTGTCCCTGAACACAAGGCAACCTTTGCCGAAATTCCACAGTCTGTGAAGAACGAAATCTCCCACAGAGCAAACGCGCTCAAAGTTTTCAAGAAAAAAATGGAACTTTATCTCAGCGAAGGCGGTCTTAAGTAATGAAAATTATTTTTGAAAAGCACCTTTACGACGAGGGCAGAGCAATCCGCGAGGAAATCTTCCTTGTCGAGCAGAAATTTTCCACAGAGTTTGACGAAACTGACGATACCTGCTGGCATCTTCTTATAACTGAGGACGACGGCAAGGGCATTGCAGTTGCCCGTATGTTCGAGGGGACACAGGAAAACGAGTTCATCTTCGGCAGAATCGCGGTGCGTCAGGAATACCGCAAGCAGCATTACGGCAATCTTGTAATGGAAGTGCTTGAAAGCAAGGCGAAGGAAATGGGCGGCAAGCTTATCTCCCTCGATGCACAGTGTCAGGCGCAGGTTTTCTATGAAAAGCTTGGCTACACAGCCTTTGGCGACATCCACTACGACGAGCATTGCCCACACATCAGTATGGAAAAGGCATTGTAATGAATTGCGTTTCACGCATGAATTGCACATCCTGTGCATGAATTGATACTTCGTATCATGAATTGCACTTCGTGCATTGATGTGTGCTTCGCACTGATTAAATAAGTTTACGTAAATTAAATGCTCTTCCGTATCCTGTTAAATGCGCCGCAGGCACATTGGCATTTGCAAAGCAATTCATGAAGCTCTGCTTCAATTCACGATGCATCTGCATCAATTCATTTATAAACAACATAAAGAAAGGAAACAACACATGCTTACATCAAAACAGCGCGCGAATCTTCGCAAGCAGGCAAACTCCATAGACACAATCTTCCAGGTCGGCAAGGACGGCGTTGGTGAAAACCTCATTCAGCA
>JAFYNW010000150.1 GCA_017547995.1 Clostridia bacterium
CACATTAAGAAGAACTGAACTTAATACCTCTTTTTCACTATCAGTTTCAGCTACATCAATTAAGGCCTTAATGAGTATGTAGATTGTAGTTAATCTCTGCTGTCCATCAATTATTACATAATAATCTATCTTATTTTCAGTTTTAAGTAATGAATATACTACAGATCCAGTAAAGTGATATCTATCTAATTTGTGTGCTTGTATAATATCATCAAACAATTTTTCGCATTGTTCTGCCGACCATTCATAGTTACGCTGATAAACAGGTATAGAATATTGACGCAAATTTTTATCTATAAAATCATTTATAAAACTTCCCTTTTCTATCTTCATTTCGGAAGCCTCCTATATACCATACTATCTGTAGTATATCATCTTCCGCTATTTTTTTCAATGCCGAAAATGTGCAAAACAAAAAGACACCTCGTATGAGATGTCTTATAAATAATATTCTTCAATTTTGAGTATGAATCTGAGCCATTGCGTTTTTCAGTGAAATCGTTCGCTTTAAGCTCACAGTGAAATAATTTCTTTGCAGAAATTGTGAAATTTGATTCTGTCGCATCAAGTGAAATAAAATAAATCTACACACGCCCGCAGGCATTTCACATTGCAAAGCAATACTTCACGCGCACAGCGTATTTCACAAATCCAGAATGGATTTATTTCGTTGAAAAAAGACAGGTCAAAACCTGTCTTTTTTCATGGTACGGGTGACAGGACTTGAACCTGCACATCGAAGATACCAGAACCTAAATCTGGCGCGTCTGCCAATTTCGCCACACCCGCATATACTTATGGACGGAAATTACTTTCCGTCCACAAGATATTTTAAGTTAAAAACAAGGAATTACTTACCTGTCATCTTTGCAACTTCTGCTGCGAAGTCGTCTTCACGCTTTGCGATACCTTCACCCTTTTCGAAACGGATGCAGTTTTCGATAGCGATCTTGCCGCCGAGTTCCTTAGCTACTGCGTCAACGTGCTTCTGAACGGAAATCTTGTTTTCCTTAACGAAAGCCTGTTCGAGGAGGCAGTTTTCTTCGTAGAACTTGTTGATTCTACCCATAACGATCTTCTGAGCAACTGCTTCTGGCTTACCTTCGTTGATTGTCTGCTGCATGAGAATGTGCTTTTCAGCTTCGAGTGTTTCAGCTGGAACTTCTTCTCTGTTGAGCCACTGTGGACGCATGGAAGCTGCCTGCATGCCGAGGTCACGGCCGAGTGTTACGAGAGCGTCGTTGTTGTCGATGCCTTCAACGTTCATGCGAACGAGAACACCGATCTTGCCGCCGCCGTGAACGTATGCTACGTTCTTCATTGTGTTGTCGAGACGAACGAAACGACGGATCTGGATGTTTTCACCGATTGTGAGAACCTTTTCGTTCTGCATCTGAGAAACTGTGAGGTCGGAACCTGGGAACTTGCATTCTGCAAGAGCTACAACGTCTGCTGGGTTATTTTCGAGAATAGCCTGGCCAAGACCTGCGCAGAACTTCTGGAATTCTTCGTTCTTAGCAACGAAGTCTGTTTCAGAGTTAACTTCTACCATAACTGCTGCGCCGCATTCTGCAACATTAACATAAACCATACCTTCTGCTGCAACACGACCAGCCTTCTTAGCTGCTGCTGCGAGACCCTTCTCGCGAAGGAATGCGATAGCTGCGTCGAAATCGCCGTCTGTTTCAGAAAGAGCCTTCTTGCAGTCCATCATACCTGCGTTTGTCATTTCACGAAGACGCTTAACGTCCTGAGCTGTAAATGCCATATTAGTGATCCTCCGATTTATAGTTTTTTAATATTGCAAAAAATTATTCTGCTGCTTCTTCAGCTGTTTCTTCAGCTGTGAGCTGTTCGCCCTGACGGCCTTCTGTTACTGCAGCTGCCATTGCGTAAGCGATGAGCTTGATAGCGCGGATAGCGTCATCGTTACCTGGGATAGCGTAGTCAACTTCGTCTGGGTCACAGTTTGTATCTACGATAGCAACAACTGGAATGCCGAGCTTCTTAGCTTCCATGAGAGCGTTCTTTTCCTTCTTGAGGTCAACAACAAAGAGAGCTGCTGGGAGCTTCTTCATGTTCTTAACGCCGCCGAGGTACTTTTCGAGCTTTTCGATTTCGAGCTTGAGCTTAACAACTTCCTTCTTAGGGAGAAGGTTGAATGTGCCGTCTTCAGCCATCTTGTTGAGCTGGTTGAGTCTTTCAACTCTCTGACGCATTGTCTTGAAGTTTGTGAGCATACCGCCGAGCCATCTTGCATTTACGTAGTGCATGCCGATCTTTTCAGCTTCTTCCTTAACTGCGTCCTGAGCCTGCTTCTTTGTACCAACGAAGAGAAGTTCGCCGCCTTCTGCTGCGATGTCACGAACGAAGAAGTATGCTTCTTCGAGCTTCTTTACTGTCTTCTGAAGGTCGATGATGTAGATACCGTTTCTTTCCATGAAGATGAATTCTGCCATCTTAGGGTTCCATCTTCTTGTCTGGTGGCCAAAGTGCACACCTGCTTCCAAAAGCTGCTTCATTGAAATTACTGACATTATTATTTTCCTCCTTTTATTTCACCTCCGCATAGCCTTATGCATCCGATAACCATTGTTGGGTTATGGCAAAGGACGGACACAGCTATTGCGTGTGTAATCAGCCTTAGTATAATACCATATATTGATTAAAAAATCAAGAGGTTTACACAAAATTTTCTTGCAATTTTTGTGTATTTTTGCCGATTGACTTTTGTCGATATAATGAAAATTCAATACTCAATAATAAAACCTGCGGCCTTCAATCTGTTTTATCTCCACACTTTCCTTGCGGATGAGAATCATATCGACGCCGATTTTCTCGATTTCCTCCCATTTTATCGAAATATCGGGCTCTTTTCCGAGAAAACCGAAAAATCTGCGCCTTCCCTCGATGAGAAAGGAAACGACCTGGCCTGTATTTATATCAATTTCAGCATCGGTGATATAGCCGAGGCGCTGACCGTCATGGAGATTTATGACCTCCTTGTCAGCCATATCATACATACTGCATTTGTCCGTCATAAAAAATCACCCCTGCAATATACTATTGCAAGGGTGTGGATTTGATGAATGGCAATATTTATTTTTTCTTTACGTTATTATATATAAACGTAATGACGATTATTGAAATTACCGCTTCGGGCAGCATAAAGCTTCCGTTATAGGTCATGCTGTAAAGCCAGACCGGTGTGCCTTCAGGCGCGAAGACCGACCATATTGTGATGCCTGTGATAAAATGGCATATAAAGCGCAGGAATATTACTGTCCCCGTTGCGATTGCCGCTGCCGTCTTGCCATTGCCCAATGGCTTTGCGATTATACCTGCAAGGCCGAGGACACCAAAAGCAACAACGTAGTCGCACAGAATCACCAGAATGAATGAGATGATATTCTGCGTTGGCGGTGGATAGAAGCCTATCATCATTTGCACAACCGAATAAGTCAGCGACGTGAGCAAGGCTGTCTTCAGGTCGCAGGTAAGAGCAACGAAGATTATCGGCACCATACTTGCCGCAGATATCGAGCCGCCGTTTGGCATACGATAGACCACCACGAATGAAAGCACCGTGGCGAGTGCCGCCATAACGGCTCCTTTGGTTATATTTTTGATTTTCATTGAATTTCCTCCGTATCGGAGGGCTCCGACAAACGAATTACAAACAAAAA
>JAFYNW010000151.1 GCA_017547995.1 Clostridia bacterium
AGTAGGAAGGCTGAATCACAAAGCCGGGCACAATACGTTTGATAAGACGGTTTTCATACATATTCTCACTTGCCGCCCAGAGAAAGCTGCGTACTGTATTGGGCGCAGCCTCAGGATAAAGCTCGACGGTAATAATTCCACAGCTTGTGTATATTTTTGCAACAGGATTTTTCATAATAGTTTACCTCTTCTCTGATGTAATTACATTATACATCAAAAGATGCGTTTTGGCAAAAAGAAAATCCCCTGCTGTGACAACAGGGGATATACTGCGTAAATTACTTGAGTCCGTGGTAACGCTTTTCGTGTTCAGCAACCTTATCGTGATGCATTGCGTGCTTACGAACCTTGCCGAGAACCTTGAGTGCGTCAACAGCTGTCTGCTTAGGCATGATGATATGGATACCGTCTGTGCAGTTTGCCTTGCCGTAGATTTTATCCATCCAGTTACATTCTTCTTCTGTAACGTCAATATCAGAAATAGCTTCCTTTACGCGCTTAAGAACCTTGATTTTATCTTCTGTGGAGAAATATGGAACACATTCCTCGTTAGGATATACTGCTTCGAGAATAGCTTTGAGATATTTTACCATTGCAATAGAGCAAAGTGTTGCTGTCTGGTCATAATATTTGTGGCCAAAAAGCATTTCAGCTGCTTCGAAATCTTCTTCAGCTGTTTTAAGATACTGATTATGTGTGAAATAAACGGCCATACGCGTAAACTCCTTATAATATGTATTTAATTACATATTAACACCACCAGCGCATTTTTGTCAAGAGAACGCCTATAGCATTTTCTTTAATCAGGTTTATCCTTTCATTTAATTTCCAAAAGTTTTATTTTGCCTATTTACATTTTAATCACTTTTAATTATAATCAAAATATAGACGTCCATCAGACGTCTCAGCAAAACATTTCTAATTTAATATGGTTCGGAGGTAAAAATATGATGTTCCTCAAAGGTATCGGTGCCCTCCTTCTTACATTGGGCGCGTTCTCGGTATTCAGCTTAAAGTTTCCGAGAGGTGACAAGGCCATGGGTGGTCTTGCCGATGCAGCCGTTGCTACCTTCCTGGTAGAAGCAATTTTCAAGTATATCTGCGGCGATTTCGTAGGTATCTCATTCCTCGGTGAAGTCGGTGCAGCTTCAGGCTCCATGGGTGCTGTTGCAGCTGCTGCCCTTGTCGGTCTTGGCATGGGTACTAACCCAACTTATGCTATCGCATCTGCAGCTGCCGTTGCAGGCTTTGGTATTCTTCCTGGCTTCATTGCGGCATACATTCTTCACTTTGTACTCAAGCGTACAGTACGTTATCTTCCAAACGGTCTCGACGTTATCGTCGGTACTCTTATGTCCGCGGCTCTTGCACGTGGTATCGCAATCCTTGTTGATCCTGGTGTAAACGCTGTTATTTCCACAGTCGGTGAATCCATTTCCATCGCAACGTCCCAGTCCCCAATCATGATGGGTCTCATCCTCGGCGGTCTTATGAAGATGATTTGTACATCTCCACTCAGCTCGATGGCTCTCACAGCTATGCTCGGTCTGACAGGCTTGCCAATGGGTATTGCGGCTATCGCTTGCTTCGGCGGCAGCTTCACAAACGCTCTCATCTTCAAGCGTCTCAAGCTCGGTGACAATGGTCGTGTTCTCGCTGTTATGCTCGAGCCTCTTACTCAGGCTGACATCATCACTCAGAATCCTATTCCAATTTACGGCTCCAACTTCTTCGGCGGCGCGCTCTCCGGTATTGTTGCCGCAGTTCTCGGTATCGTAAACAACGCACCTGGTACTGCATCCCCAATTCCTGGTCTCCTCGCTCCATTCGCATTTAATGAACCAATGACTGTTGTTCTCGCTCTTGCACTCGCTGCAGTTGGCGGTACAATCGCAGGCTTCGCTGGTTCCATCGTATTCAAGAAGCTCGGCTTCGGCAACGAAGAAGTGCCTGAATAAATTACGTAAAAATATTGAGCATATCGGTAATGCCGATGTGCTCTTTTTTTATATTTTTTCCAAAATCCTGTCCCATTTTGGCAAGCTCGTGTGTCTTATATATAAAGGCAACTGAAAATTATAAAATAAGGAGGCACTTATATGAAGAAGTTTATAGGAAAGCGGATACTTTATACTATTGCAATTATTTTTATATTGGTATCTGTAATTTTTACATTGTTGTATTTTTCTCCCGCCGACCCTATCACAATAATTCTGGGTAAGCCTGTGATTTATCTTTATCCTGAAACAGAAACAGATATTTTCGTCGACGTTTCTGTGGATAACGGGGAGATTTTCGTGACCTATCCTGAGAAAAACGATGGTTGGAATGTGACCGCAACGCCTGACGGCAAAATCACAGATGAAAACGGCATCACTCACAACTATCTTTTCTGGGAAGCCAAATCGGCATTCGTGCCCAACTTCAGCGAAGGCTTTGTGGTAAAGGGAGAAAACTCTGTGGAATTTCTGCAGGAAAAGCTCAGATTCCTCGGCATGAATCAGAATGAAATCAACGAGTTTATCGTATATTGGCTGCCACACATGATTTCGAATGAATATAATCTTGTGTCATTCCAGTGGGAAAACTACGATGAGTTTGCACCATTGACGATTATTCCTCAGCCGGATTCCATTCAGCGTGTATATATGGCACTTAAGCCTCTGGATGAATATATTGAAATCCCTGAGCAGAAGCTGGAAAGTTTCGAAAGACAAGGCTTTGCCGTCGTCGAATGGGGCGGAAGTATTGTAGAATAACAGAAAAGGGAGGGTTAAACCCTCCCTCTTTTTATTTAAAAATCTTCAATTTAACTTGGTCTGGAATATATAAAATGTAGGGACCGGCGTCCCCGACGGTCCGCCATAATGTAAGCGAGGGCCTCTGCGCCCTCCCGAAAACGAAAAAAGACACCGTAAAGGTGTCCGGATACAACGTAGGGGACGGCGCCCTCGGAATCCCACAAAATATGTAGGGTCTGATGCCTGCTTCACCCTGCATAAAACAAAAAAGTCACTCAAATGAGTGACTTTGTAAAGTGTAGGCATTACTTATCTTCCCAAGCCGTCGCCAGCTAAGTATTGTCAGCACGAATGAATTTCACTACTGTGTTCGATATGGGAACAGGTGGACCATCATTGTAA
>JAFYNW010000003.1 GCA_017547995.1 Clostridia bacterium
ACATAACGTGTGCTTTGCAAATTGTACATTAGGTTTTCCGGAAAAGAAAAAGCGACCTGAAACCAAATCATAGTACATTCATGGGCGAGATATTTTTTCGTCAGAATGGATAAAAGCCACAGGCAAGGCTTTGTGCCTTAACGAGGATTTTTCTCCATAAATGACGGAAAAAGAGCCGCCAAGGAATGTGCAGATGGTTTGAGTTTTTGGGAGCCAACAAAAAGGAAGGAAAATCAACATGAAACACATGGTATTCGACAAGGCACGCAGCTTTGAAACAAAGCTCGCTGGCCGTAAGCTTGTTATCGAAACAGGCAAGATCGCAGGCCTCGCAAACGGCTCCTGCGTAGTTCGCTACGGCGACACAGTTGTACTCGTTACAGCAACAGCATCCGCTGCTCCACGTGACGGCATCGACTTCTTCCCACTTTCCGTTGACTTCGAAGAAAGAATCTACGCTGTAGGCCGCATCCCAGGCAGCTTTATGCGCCGTGAAGGCCGTCCAAGCGAAAAGGCAATTCTCGCTTCCCGTCTCATCGACCGTCCAATCCGTCCTCTCTTCCCATCCGATATGAGAAACGACGTTGTTATCTCCGCAACAGTAATGTGCGTTGATCCAGACTGCTCCCCAGAAATCGCAGCAATGATCGGTACATCCGTTGCTATCTCCATCTCCGACATTCCATGGAACGGCCCTATCGGCGGCGTACACATGGGCTTCGTTGACGGTGCATACGTAATCAACCCAACAGCTGAACAGTTCGAACGCAGCCAGCTCAACCTCTACGTTGTAGGTACAAAGGAAAAGATCGTTATGATCGAAGCTGACGCAAAGCAGTTCCCAGACGAAATGATGCTCAAGGCAGTTGAAATCGCTCAGGCTGAAAACGTAAAGCTCGTTGAATTCGTTGAAGGCATCAAGAACGAAATCGGTAAGGAAAAGTTCACATTCGAATCCAAGGCTGTTCCTGAAGATATCTACAACGACATCAAGGAATTCGCTCACCAGATGGTTCGTGAAGCAGTTCTCACAGACGACAAGACAGTTCGCGACGAAAGAATCGCTGAAATCGGCGCTAAGATCGTTGAACAGTTCTCCGAAAAGTACCCAGACAGCGAAGCAATCTTCGCAGAATGCCTCTACAAGCTCGAAAAGTTTGTTGTTCGTCGCTACATCCTCGACGAAGGCAAGCGTGTTGACGGCCGTTCCCTCACAGAAGTTCGTCCTCTCGCAGCTGAAGTTGGCCTTCTCCCACGTGTTCACGGTTCCGGTCTCTTCACAAGAGGTCAGACACAGGTTCTCACAACTGTAACACTCGGCACACTCCGCGACGCTCAGGAGCTCGACACAATCTTCCCTGAAAAGTCCAAGAGATATATGCACCACTACAACTTCCCAGGCTACTCCGTAGGTGAAGCAAAGCCAACACGTTCCCCAGGCCGTCGTGAAATCGGTCACGGTGCTCTTGCAGAACGTGCTCTCGTTCCGGTTATCCCTTCTGAAGAAGAATTCCCATACGCACTCCGCCTTGTTTCCGAAGTTGTTTCTTCCAACGGCTCCACATCCCAGGGCTCTATCTGCGGTTCCACACTTGCTCTTATGGACGCTGGTGTTCCAATCAAGGCTCCTGTAGCAGGTATCTCCTGCGGTCTCGTTGTTGAAGGCGACAGACACATCACATTCACAGATATCCAGGGCATCGAAGACTTCTTCGGCGATATGGACTTTAAGGTTGGCGGTACAAAGGCTGGTATCACAGCTATCCAGGTTGACATCAAGTGCGATGGTCTTACAATGGAAATCATCCGCGAAGCATTCGAAAAGACAAGAAACGCTCGTTACGACATTCTTGACGAAATCATGCTCCCAGCTATCGCAGAACCACGTAAGGAACTTTCCGACTGGGCTCCAAAGACACTCCAGTTCAAGATCGATCCAGACAAGATCCGCGAAGTTATCGGTAAGGGCGGCTCTGTAATCCAGAAGATCACAGCTGACACAAATACACAGATGGATATTCAGGACGACGGTACAGTTACAATCGCAGCTATCAACAAGAACGACATCGCTCGTGCAAAGGCAGCTGTTGACGCTATCGTTCTCGATCCAATCCCTGGCCAGATGTTCTACGGCAAGGTTGTTCGCATCATGAACTTCGGCGCATTCGTTGAACTCGCTCCTGGCAAGGATGGTCTTGTACACATCTCCAAGCTCGAAAACAAGAGAGTTGAAAAGGTAGAAGATTCCGTAAACATCGGCGATATGACATGGGTTAAGGTCATTGAAATCGACGAAAAGGGCAGAATCAACCTCTCCCGTAAGGATGCTTACAACGACCTCGCAAAGCAGGCAGAAGAAGAAAACAAGTAATAATCGCTTCGCTCTCCCAATTGAGCAGGCTCAATTGGGTACCCGTTTGGCTTTCACTTCTTAACAAGACGTCATACTTTCAGCCAAATGAATTGGCAGAAAGCGGAAAGCCAACTGCTTCATATAAGAAGCTATGGTGTCTGCGACGCTATATGATAAAAAATCAAAGCCACTCGAAAGGGTGGCTTTTTTATTGTATACAAGAAAAGACTCCACAAGTTGTGGAGTCTTTTTCTGTTCTATTTTTTCAAGAAACCGATAATCATATCCCAGATTTTGCCGTCCTGGGCGGTCATTCTGTCCCAGTCCCAGCTTTCGACAAATTCCGACTTTTTCTTCGACGTATCAAGCTTTTTCTTCATCTTCTTGAGCTGAGCCTGATATTTCGCCAGATACTGCACGGCATCCTCTGTATAATTCGGATTGTGTCCCTTGCTTTCCTCAAGATGGAAAAGGATATTTTCCCTGTCGGCAAGATTATCAACCAAAGCATCGTAATGTGCCTTCACGCAAAGCTTATCGTCGGCAGAATAGATGAGCAATGCCTTCGCATTCGTCTGCTTAAGGCTTTCAACAGCATCAAAACCGATGAAATCAGGGTTTGCCGCCCTTTCGACCTCCATAATAGCAGGACGATATGCCTTCATAATGCCGCCGAAATATGAATTAACAAGTCTTTCGACAGAGGTGAAGCCGGCAAGCACCACGATTTTCGTGATGTCCTTGTGGAGCGCACCGATATTGAGGGTGGAAAAGCCGCCCCAGCTATGTCCTACCACGTTGATTTCACAGTCCTTGTACTTTGTGTCTGCACGGAGTGCTTTAATGCAGTCGTCAAGGTCGACAAGCGACTGAGCAAGACCGTTAGGACTGTCGCCCTCCGATTCCATGCATCCCGTATGGTCGTAGGAAAAGACGAGATAGCCCGCCTTGCAAAGAAGCTCGATTTCCTTCATATAGGAGCGGTGACCGCCGCCGAAGCCGTGGTCGAAGATTATGAGCTTGTTGCTCACAGGCTGTGGATAATAGTAGAAAGAGCCGCGGAGAATATGGCCGCGTGAGGATTTGAAGTAATATGGACGATATGCCATATCAGGAAAATCCTGTGCAGAGAA
>JAFYNW010000152.1 GCA_017547995.1 Clostridia bacterium
AATAGCCGTCCACACCGCCCTCGCCGAAGGAGAGCTCGCAGAACATAGGCTTGAAGTCGGATTTTTCAATTTCATCGATGATGCTCTCGATTATGCTATAGGAATTTTTTACAGTATTTTCCAGAATCACCCGAAGCTTCGCCGTCATTTCGCCTTCCTTCATAACGCGGGAAATGTAGGTTTCTGCAGAGGCTCTGATGGCGTCTTCAAGATTGTCCCTGCCCTTTTCAATATATGACTTGACGGCATTTTCAACAAGCTCGTGCATAAACGAGCCGACGCTCTTGGCATCGAAATCGATGCGTTTGCGTTCCTTTGCACGCATACCGTATTCCATAAAATATGCAAACGGACAGCTCTTGATTTTTTCAATTCGGGATGCAGAAAGGTTGGCAGTTTTGCCGTAGAGGCCCCGGATTACGTCACGTGACACGATAGGACCTCGCTTGCCTGCCTTGATGCTTTCGATATTTTCAAACTGCTCCGCCTTTTCGTTTTTAAGGTGCTCGAAGGCTGAATAATGTACGTCATCCTCGATGCCCGAGCAATATTTGCAGGCGAGAAGCATGGCGGTATCGCGTGTATAAAGCATATACTGCTCTTTTTTATCTGTAATGTTTTCAAGCTTTACACCAATTATCTTTTCTGCCTTTTTCATAAGATAAGACGGATGCTGCTCATTGCCGATACCGTCGGCTCTGCTGTAGGACATATATAATTTCTCAGTTGGGAGAGAGAGCGTTCTGTAAATATGGCTTTCCATTTCAATCTGACGCTCTTCACCTGTGAGGGAAAGCTGTGTGCCAAGCTGGGCAAGTTCTTCTCTGTCGCGCTCGCTGATAAGGCTTCCGCCTGCTCCGTCAGGTGGGAAATCACCATCGTTGCAGCCGATTACAAAGAGAACTTTCGGGCGCAGAAGCGGTGTATTTCGGAAGTCGGACAGAACGATTCTGTCGATGGTATCAGGCACTGTTGCGATGCTGTAGCCCGAAAGGACGAGGCTGAAAAGGCTCTGGAACTGAACGATATTCATTTCGTCCTCGCCTGCCACCTGCTCAAACTGCAGGAGGGCATCCGTGATGATATCATAGAGCTGGACGTACTCGAGAGCCTCGCGCTGCATCTGCTTTTCATAATATTCTTCCGCCTTACTCTGCACAAGCTGTGCAAAGCCGATATTTTCCATATATTTCCTGATTGCGCCGACGTACTGAGCGCCCTTTTCTGCCTGTGCAAAGTCGTCTTTGAGGGCCATGAGAGGCTGTGCTATTTTGGCACGGACGGCATTTATTTCCTCAAGCTCTTTGATTTTCTCCTCGCTCTGATATTCGCCGTACTCGGTTATCGTGTTATGCCATTCCCTGCTCCACATATTGCCGCGGATATTCCATGCGAGGACGTAATTTTCAAGCTTGCAGATAAACTCCTCGTCGATATCGAGGATGCCCGTTTTGAGGAATGAAAACATAGATTCATAGTTGAAGTTGCTTCTGACGGCAAAGACCGCACCTGTCAGCGCCGCGACAGTCGGCTTGGCAAGAAGCTCGGTTTTGTCCGAGGCATAGACCGGGATTTTGTAGGCATTCATTGCTCGCTCGAGGGGGCTGCTGTATTTCTCAACGTTGCCGCAGGCAATCACGATATCCTTATAGCGGATGCCGCTTTCGCGTGTCAGCTTATAGACCTCGGATGCCACGAAGTCACATTCCTCGCCCAGATTTGCACCCTCCAGGAAGCGGATGCTTTCGCTGCCCTCCCAGGTCTGCTTGCCGAAGGAGAGAATATTGTTGGCGAGGAAGGAAATATCTGTTTCCTCAGCAGAGTCCTCGAGGTGGATTTTTTTACAGTTTATTCCATTCTTACCACATTCTCTTTCAATGGCGAAGATGCTTCTGTTCTGCTCGAGGAAAAGGCTGTCCTTTCCGTCTGTCATAAACGTAAAATGCAGGTCGGCATTCTTGCTCATAAGCGCATTGATGAGCTGCTTTTCAGAATGTGTGAAGCCTGTGTAGCCTGCAAACCAGATATCGTCATATGGAATATTCTGTAAATCAGCAAGAGCCTCGGCGCCGTTTGTCAGGATATCTCCCTGAGCAAAACCTCCGTTTTTAAGCTCTTCCTCATAGACTGTGTAGACAGACGCTATATCGAGAATATCATCCTTGAAATTACCTTTATTATAGGCATTGTAAAGTTCTTCTGCTTGCACGCCTGACTTTGCAATTTCCTCGATGCTTTCAAGCATTTTACTGTAAAAAGATGGATTATTATATCCCTTTGTATAGTATGAAAAGGCACTCTTGGATTTATCGACTGCCTTCTTGCACATAAGCAGCTTTGCCCCTTCCGAAACGAAGGTAAGGCCTTTATTTTTGATAAGATTGGAGGCAAATCTTGTCAGCGATGCCGCTTCAACGTACTGACTTCCGCCGCTTTCGAACATGGCAAGAAGAGACTTTTCCATCTCAAAAGTCTTTGTTTCAGGCACGAAGACAAGCTGTCTTTTTCCATTTTCTGTATTTTCTTTTATCTTGTTCAGCATAAAATCCGTCTTTATGCCGTCGTTTTTGCTGTAAATTATTTCTGTCATAGCTGCTCCTTTTATAAAGGATTTGATTTATATTCATACTTGCGGGACGTCATAAATGCCGTCCCCTACGCTTTTGCGCTTAATTATATCATACCATACCTTATTGAAAAATGCACCACTTTTCTATTGCCGTTTGCAATAAAATGTTGTATAATATTATATAAAGTAAAAAAGTGAAAGGAGATATATAATCAGATGAGTGAATATAACCCATTTGACGAAGGCAAGGACGATTTTTCCCCGCCTCAGAAACCGCAGAGAAATCCAATAGACATCAAGGCTGCCATGAAAAAGGTACGCAATGCTATGATTATCCTGCTGGTGCTTGTGTTGTGCATCACAACCGCTTATTCGGGCGCTTACGTGCTTGAATCCGGTAAGGTTGCTGTCATCACAACATTCGGTCAGTACACCAACACAGAAACCGAATCGGGCCTCAAGGTTATGATTCCATTCGTGCAGAAGCGCTATATCGTTGACACAGCCAACGTGCGCCGTATGGAATTCGGCTACCGCGGTGACGCAAACGTGGACGTGCCTGAGGAAAGCACTATGCTTACAGGCGACGAATGTCTTGTTGTGGCAGACTGGACTATCCAGTACAACATTTCCGACGGCTATGCATGGCTTTTCAATCTTGACAATCCTGAAAACACGCTCCGCATCATTGCTGAGTCTTCCTACCGCAGAGTTGTTGCATCCCACAGTCTCGACGATATTCTGACAGACAAGAAGGATGAGATTCAGCGCGAGGTTATGGAGGATTTGCAGGAGGTCTGCAACTACTATGACATGGGCGTAAAAATCAACGCTGTACAGCTTCAGGACGCTATGCCGCCTGACCCTGTTTACGATGCATTCCTCGACGTAACTTCCGCAAAGGAAGACAAGAATGCGAAAATCAACGAGGCTCAGAAGTACGCAAACGAAAAGCTTCCTGTCGCGCGAGGCGAGGCTGAAAGTCTTCTCAAGGAGGCTGAGGCTTACAAGGAAGAGCGTATCAACGAGGCTATCGGTGACACAGCGCGTTATTCCGCTATCGCAAAGGAATACCTCAATCAGCCTGAGGTTACACGCACAAGACTTTATCTTGAAATGATTAACGAGGTGCTTCCAAATCTCAGGGAAATCTACATTACAGACGATAACGGCGATACTCTTCAGTTTATCCCTATAGGAGGTGCTCAGTAATGAAAATTATCAAGAAAATCCTCCTCCCCGTCCTGCTTCTTGCGGCGATTTTCCTTCTCTCAAACAGTATTTTCATCGTGAATGAATATGAAAGTGCTATCGTAAAGCGTTTCGGCCATATTGAAATCGTATACGTCAAGGACAACGCGCAGAACGTTATCGACACTACTGCAAAGTATTACCCTGCTCTTTCCGGCACGAAGGTTATCGAAGGCACAGGCCTTCACTTCAAGATGCCTTTTGTCGACCAGGTGACTAAATACTCCAACAGACTTCTCACTTACGATACTGCTCCTCAGCAGGTTATCACTTCGGACAAGAAAAAGCTTCTTTTCGATAACAACGCACAATGGACTATCGAAAAT
>JAFYNW010000153.1 GCA_017547995.1 Clostridia bacterium
CACTGGCAGCGCTCAGCAACGTCCCCACTTCGATAACTCTCCATATTCGATTATAAAAATGGGGTGGATAACCGGATTCGAACCGGCGACCCCCAGAATCACAATCTGGTGCTCTAACCAGCTGAGCTATATCCACCACATATATTAACTTACTGCATATCAGGGGGCACGTTTTATTATATGCCGTATATCCTTTCCTATGCAACCACTTTATTTTACTACTAATTTTGAAAAATGTCAATATTTTTTGTAAAAATGGTGTTGCATTTTTTGAAATTATAGGTTATAATATACGCAGTGGCAATTGTCAAAGCTATACTATGTCGGGGAGTCAGCCGTTCCCTGTAACCTGAAATCGGCTATAGCAGGGACGAATATTTAACATGAGGGACTATTCCATTATCGTCTGCCCACGGGTTGATGTATTGAGAAGTCGGTCCTGCGCAACAGACGTTTGTGAATCATGTCAGGCGGGGAACCGAGCAGCATTAAGCATTTTGTTCTGTGTGCCGCAGCCAACCGATTTTGAGCTGATATCTGTGGTAACGGGTGGTGGGTTTTTTCGAGGTTAAACGTATAGCTTTGACAATTGCCATTTGTAAAATATGGAGAGTTTTATGTCCAATTTAGCATTATACAGAAAGTACCGCTCGCGCACCTTTGATGAGATGGTCGGGCAGGACAACATTACCAACGCTCTGAGATCACAGATAGTATCGGGGCGTATTTCGCATGCCTACCTTTTTACCGGAACACGCGGTACAGGTAAAACCTCATGCGCGAAGATTCTTTCCCGCGCTGTAAACTGCCTTAATCCGCACAATGGCAATCCTTGCAACGAATGTGAGGCTTGTCTTGCCGCTCTCGGCGAAACAACGATGGATATCGTGGAAATGGACGCGGCTTCCAACAACGGCGTTGACAACATCCGTCAGTTGCGCGATGAATGCCGCTATTCCCCTGCTTCCATGAAGAAGCGTGTCTACATCATCGACGAAGTTCATATGCTCTCGTCGGGCGCATTCAACGCTCTGCTCAAGACTCTTGAAGAGCCACCTGAGCACACTATTTTCGTTCTGGCTACAACAGAAATACATAAGGTTCCGATTACGATTCTCTCCCGCTGTCAGCGTTATGACTTCAGACGAATCGACGGCAAGGTTATTTTCGACCATATCAAGAAAATCGCCTACAAGGAAGGCTTCACAATCGAGGATGAAGCAGCTCAGCTTATCGCAAAGCTTGGCGACGGCTCGATGCGTGACGCTATCTCTCTTCTCGACAGATGTCTTTCGGAAAACGACGTCATCACATACGACAACGCTGTCCGCTCCCTTTCCCTTCCACAGAATGAACTCATAGGCGGAATCTGGAATGCTATCTGCACAGAGGACGTTTCGGGCGCTCTTACTTTATTCAACAATGCTTACGCAGAAGGCAGAGATATTATCTCGGTCTTTGACAATATACTTTCGCTTATCCGCGATATATACATTATTAAATCGGTGAAGGACGTTTCCAACATCACCCTTGCTTCTTCATTTACCGTGAAGGAATTGAACGAATTGGCAAAGGACGTGACTCCTTCCCTGCTCGATTATTTTATCGACACAATCAACAACACACTCAGCAAGCTTACACGTACATCGGCAAGAAAGATGGACGGTGAGGTCTGCCTTATCAAGCTTTGCTCACGAGTTGTGGCAAGCGAGGCTCCCGTTTCGGTCAAGCCTGCGACTGCGGCTGTGAAAATCGAAGCACCTAAACCTGCGGCAAAGGCTCCACAGGCTGTGGAAAGCGATGACGCTCCGCCATTTACAGATGCTGATGCGCCTGCCCTTACAGACGACGATGCTCCGCCATTTGATATTCCGGCAGAGCAGGAAAAGCCAAAGCTCAACATTCCGCACATTCCGAAAATCGAAGTGCCGAAGAGCGAAATCAAGAAGGCGGCTCCTTCCCCTGACAATTTCAAGAAGGACTTTATGGCAAAGCTGGGTTCAAAGGTCAACGTTGCCATCCGTCAGTTCCTCAACAATGCGACTATTCTGCCTAACGGCGGCGCTGTTGCCGTTGTCTGCGACAAGGATTACATCGACCTTCTCAACAGACCGTCTGTAACCAACGCACTCAACGAAACTGCAAGCGAAATGGGCTTTACTGCGGCAACCATCACAGACAAGATGCCGAAATCCCTCAAGGGCGACGATGAGCCTAAGGTTTCCACAGGCATGGACGAGCTTATGGAAAAGGCACGTAAATTGGGATTGATGAAATAATCGTCTCTCCCCCCCGTCACTTCGTGACACCCCCCTCGTCAGAGGGAGGCAAGAAACAATGAAGATATTATTACATTAAATAAATACAAAAGATACATATACGGAGGATTTAACTATGAAACCAGGAAGAATGCCAGGCGGCATGAATATGAATGCACTTATGAAGCAGGCACAGAAGATGCAGGCTGATATGCAGAGACTTCAGGAAGAACTCGAAAACAGAGAATACACAGCAACAGCAGGCGGCGGCGCTGTTACAGCAGTTGTAAAGGGCAAGGCTCTCCTCTCCCTTTCCATCAAGCCTGAAGTTATCGATCCGGACGATGCAGAAATGCTTTCCGACCTCGTTCTCGCTGCAGTAAACTCCGCTCTCAAGGAAGCTGAAGAAACATCTTCCCGCGAAATGGGCAAGCTTACAGGCGGCATGGGTGGCCTTTTCTAATCTATGAAATACTTTGCTCCACCTGTCGAAAAGTTGATAGAGCAATTTGCCAAGCTGCCGGGCATCGGTCATAAGACTGCCCAGCGGCTTGCTTTTCATGTTATGTCATTGCCTCAGGATGAGGTGAGCGAGTTTGCCGAAGCGCTTATGGCGGCAAAAAGCAACGTTCACACCTGCAAAATCTGCCAGAATCTCACTCAGGATGAGGTTTGCAAAATCTGCGCAGACGAAGGCCGTGACAGACATACTATCTGCGTGGTATCAGACCCTAAGGACCTGATTGCCATCGAAAAAACAAAGGAGTACAACGGGCTTTACCACGTGCTCCACGGCTCAATTTCCCCGCTCAACGGTGTCGGCCCTGATGCGCTCAAAATCAAGGAGCTTCTGCTCCGCATCGCTGATGAGGACATCACAGAAATCATCATGGCGACAAACCCTGACACAGAGGGCGAAACAACAGCCGTTTATCTTGCAAGATTACTCAGACCATTCAATATCAAAATCACAAGACTGGCCTACGGCATCCCTGTGGGCGGACACCTTGAGTTTGCCGACCAGGTGACTCTCGGCCGTGCCATCGAAGGCCGTCGTGTTCTGTAAAGGAAGGTAAATATGTATTTAGCCGATCAATGGAAAGATTATCAGCTTCTCGACTGCGGCAGCGGTCAGCGTCTTGAACGCTGGGCTGATTTCACTCTCGTTCGTCCTGACCCTCAGGCGATCTGGGAAAAAACAGGCCATAAGGGCTGGAGAAATGCCCATGGCAAATATACACGCTCCAACACAGGCGGCGGCAGCTGGGACAAGAAGGCTCTTCCTGAAAGCTGGACAATCAGCTACAAGGACCTTAAGTTCGGCGTCAAGCCTATGAACTTCAAGCACACAGGTATTTTCCCTGAACAGGCTGCAAACTGGGATTTCTCCATGGAAATGATCAGAAATGCAGGCAGGCCAATCAACGTTCTCAATCTCTTTGCTTACACAGGCGGCGCTACTATGGCGGCGGCAAAGGCAGGCGCTTCCGTTTGTCACGTTGACGCGGCTCGCGGTATGGTTGCATGGGCAAAGGATAACGCTAAGCTCAGTGGCCTTGAGGACGCGCCTATCAGATATATCGTTGACGACTGCAAGAAGTTCGTTGAACGCGAAATCAACAGAGGCAGAAAGTACGATGCCATCATCATGGACCCACCATCCTACGGCAGAGGTCCTTCAGGCGAAATCTGGAAGTTTGAAGAAAACATCTATGAATTCGTAAAGCTCTGCACAAAGGTGCTTTCCGATAACCCTCTCTTTATCATCATCAACTCTTACACAACAGGCATCTCCCCATCTGTCCCTGTCTACATTCTCGGCAGACTCGTCTGCGAAAAGTTCGGCGGCACAGTTGAGGGCGCTGAGCTCGGTCTCCCTGTTGAAAGCACAGGTCTTGCTCTCCCTTGCGGTCATACTGCAAGATGGATTTGCGGCAAGAAGTAATTTACGTATTGTATAACAGCGGGAGGGAGTATTCCCTCCCCTTATGAAAATATTCCCATATTTCCGCAAAGGAGTTTTAAATTGGAAAAAGTTATCAGAACCGAAAAGCTCACCTTCACTTATTCGGCTGAGGAAGCACGCAGCTTTGCTCTCAGAAAGGTGTCCCTCGATATCGAAAAAGGCACTTTTGTTGCCGTGCTCGGCCATAATGGCTCGGGCAAGAGCACCTTTGCAAAGCATCTCAACGGCATTCTTCTCCCAAGCGAAGGAAAGGTATATTCCTTTGGATTTGATACGTCAGATCCTGAAAATTTAATAAACATCCGCAGAAATGTGGGGATGGTATTCCAGAATCCTGACAATCAGCTTGTCGCAACGGTTGTGGAAGAGGACGTGGCTTTCGCACCTGAAAATATGGGTGTGCCAAGTGATGAAATCAGAAGCCGCGTTGACGACGTGCTTAAGACTGTCGGTATGGAAAAGTTCAAAAAGCACGCGCCTCACATGCTCTCGGGCGGACAAAAGCAGAGAATTGCCATCGCGGGTATCCTTGCCATGGAGCCTAACGTGCTCGTTATGGACGAGCCGACAGCTATGCTCGACCCTGTGGGACGAAAAGAGGTTATGGCTACAATCCACCGCCTCAACAAGGAAAAGGGCATCACTGTAATTCTCATCACACATCACATGGACGAAGCGGCTCAGGCCGACAGAATCGTCGTCATCAACGCAGGTCAGGTCACACACGACGGCACACCGCGTGAGGTTTTTGCACACCGCAAGGAGCTTCTCGATATCGGTCTCGCTGTTCCACAGACTGTGGAAATCCTGGACGAGCTCGGTCTTAAGGACGTGGCACTTTCCGTCGACGAATGCTGTGACATTTTGGAAAAATATCTGAAGGGGTAACACATGGGAGAAATTCTTAAGCTTGAAAACGTATCCTATACTTATGGCGCCGGAACTCCTTTTGAGAAAACTGCCGTAAAGGATATTAACCTCACCTTCAATTCCGGCGACTTCGTGGCGATTATCGGCCACACAGGCTCGGGCAAGAGCACACTTGTCCAGCATTTCAACGCACTGCTGCCTCCTACTTCAGGCACAGTCTATATCAACGGCGAAGACATCAATCAGTCTGCAGCCACAAGACGCGCGGCCCGCTTTGCCTGCGGTCTTGTATTCCAGTATCCTGAATATCAGCTCTTTGAAGAAACAGTCTTCCTCGATATCGCATACGGACCAAAGAATATGGGTCTCAGCGAAATCGAAGTAAAACGCAGAGTCCTTGCCGCTGCTGAAGCTGTCGGCATCGACGCACTCACTCTTGAAAAATCTCCGTTCGACCTTTCGGGCGGCCAGAAAAGAAGAGTTGCCATCGCAGGCATTATAGCAATGGAGCCTGAAATTCTCGTGCTCGACGAGCCTATGGCCGGTCTTGACCCTAAGGGCAGAGACGAGATTCTCGATATGATTAAAAATTACCACGACAAGCACAAGACAACTATCATTCTCGTCACACACAGCATGGAGGATGCGGCGCGAATGGCAAACAGAATCGTCGTTATGTGCGATTCATCCGTGCTTCTCGACGGCACACCAGGTGAAATCTTCGCCCGTCACGATTTGCTTACAAAATCCGGTCTTGACGTGCCACAGATTACAAGCGTACTCATCGAGCTGAAAAACCGCGGCTACGACGTGGACACTTCGGTCTACACAATCGAGGGCGCAAAAGAACAGCTTATGAAACTCAGGGGGAAATTATGTTAAAAGACATCACTTTAGGACAGTTTTTCCCGGGTAATACCTTCATGCACAAGCTCGACCCACGCGTAAAGCTGGTCGTCTGCTTTGTATTTATTATCGTTCTCTTTATTACAGAAAATCTGGCGGCATACGCTCTTGCGGCACTCTTCATCATTCTCGGTGTGAAAGTCAGCAAGACAAGCCCAAAAATGCTGCTCAAGAGCCTCAAGCCTATCATGTTCCTTGTGCTTTTCACAAGTATTCTCAATATTTTCTATATTGAAGGCGAGGTTCTCGTCCGTTTCTGGATTCTCAAGGTTACAAAGGAAGGTCTGATGACGGCATTCTATATGACTTCACGTATCATTATGCTGGTCTGCGCTACTTCCCTTCTTATGTACACAACAAGCCCAATTTCGCTGACAGATGCTCTCGAGCATCTTCTTGCACCGCTCAACAAGGTGAAATTCCCTGTTCACGAGTTTTCCATGATGATGACTATCGCGATGCGCTTCATCCCTACTCTCATCGAGGAAACAGACAAGATTATGGCGGCGCAGAAGGCACGTGGCGCTGACTTTGAATCGGGCAACATCTTCGCAAGAGCAAAGGCTCTTATCCCAATTCTCGTTCCGCTTTTCGTATCCTCATTCAGACGCGCTGACGAGCTGGCAACGGCTATGGAATGTCGTCTTTATCAGGGCGGCGAGGGCAGAACAAGACTCAACGTACTTAAACTTACAAAATACGACTACGTGTTTATGGTATTCTCTGCTATAAGCTTCGTACTTATGATATTGCTTAACGTGGTGGGTATATGAAAAATATAGCTCTTACACTTTCATACTGCGGTACTAATTATCACGGCTGGCAGCGTCAGGACGGTCTGCCAACTGTTCAGGGCACGCTCGAAAAGATTATCGAGCGTCAGACTAAGGTATATTCCCCCCTTTCCGGCTGCGGAAGAACCGACCGCTCTGTTCACGCCAATACGTACTGCGCGAACTTCAAAAGCGACACTTCCATTCCTATGGACAAGCTTCCCCTTGCACTCAACGCTGTGCTTCCGAAGGACATCGTTGTAAAGGAAGCGAAAATCGTGGACGATGATTTTGACGCAAGATTCTCCTGCGTCGCAAAGGAATACACCTACGTATTCTATAACGACCAGTTTCCGTCCCCATTCGACGAGCACAGAGCCTTCCATATCATCAAGCCTCTCGACGTTGGGGCTATGAGAGAGGGCGCTCAGCACTTTGTCGGCAGACAGGACTTTGCCGCTGTCAAGAATGAAGGCACTCCTGTTTCCTCGACTGTGCGCGAAATCTTCTACTGCGACGTGCGACGCGAAGGCAAATACGTCTTCGTCAGCGTTTGCGGTGACGGTTTCTTATATAATATGGTGCGCAATATTGCAGGCAACCTCTGGTACGTCGGCCACGGCAAGTTTGCGCCAGGCGACATCAGACGCATTCTCGACAGCTGCGACAGATGCGAGGGCGGACCAACTGCACCGCCTCAGGGTCTTTACATGACCAGACTTTTTTATGACAAAGAGGAGTTTTCACAGTGGATGAAATCAAGGTAAAAGCAAGAGACAGCAGACTTTTAGTTGTCACTGTACTGCAGAAGATTTTCGGGTACAGTATTTTTCTCATGCTCATTTACTGCTTCATCACCTATCGTGAAGACATAAATATGCTCAATTTCTACCGCATCATGTCATATTTTGACACAGATGCATCTGTGAGCGAAAACTTCACAGGCTATACCTTTGAAGTGGGTATCGACAGCGTACACGCCCCTTTCGGCGGCGGTCTTGTTGTGCTCAACAAGGACAGCCTGAAAATCATCAACGCGGCAGGTCTTGAGGACCTTTCCGAGCAGCTCAAATATTCCTCCCCTCAGCTTATCACAGGGGACAAGCGAATCGTTGCCTACGATAAGGGCGGCAATGAAATCAGTATCTTCGGCTCGTATGCACTTCTTAAACAGCTTGTGGAAGAAAATCCTGTGCTGTGGTGCAATATGAACAAGCAGGGCGACCTTCTCGTGCTTCTCGAGGAGTCGGGCTACAAGGGCTCCGTCAAGCTTTATTCGGAGGACTCCAAGCAGAAATTCCAGTGGTCCTCTTCGGAATATTATATCATCTCGGGCTGTATAAATAGTGACGGGGAAACAATTTCCCTGCTCTGCACAGGCGGTAATCCGCGTAAAACCTTTATCCGCACATATAATATCCATAATGAAGAGCCTCTGTACGAAATCGACCTTGGCTCGGCTATCTTCTATTCGATGGAATATGACAACAACGATATGCTTTCGGTCATTATGGAAAACGGACTCTGTTCCTACGATGAGAATGGCAAGGAGATTTACTCCTATGATTACTCTGCCGGCGCACTCAGATGCTATTCCCACAACAACGGCGAAATGCCTCTGCTCAGCCTTGTCACACCTTCAGGCAAATATAAGGCTGTCTGCGTAAACAACGGCGAAGTCGTATCAAGCTTTGAAACAGACGAGGAAATCAACGGCCTTTTCTATGAAACGGGCACACTTTCCGTCCTGACAAACGAAAATGCCATCCTCTATGACAGCGTGAGCGATTCTCTCACGACCTACAACGTCATCTCGGGCAAGAGCATTTCAAAGCGTGTTGACGGCAGCTATCTCATCATTTTCTCCGACCGTGCGGAAGTTCTCGGCAAATAACGAGGTTAAAATGGAAAATTATTTTGTAGATATAGCCATCGTGGCTGTAATATTATTATGCGCTGCAATCGGGCGTAAAAACGGCATTATGGGCGGCATTATCAATATTGCCTCCTCGCTTATCGCCCTTTACGCAGGACGCAGATTCACAGGACAGGTTGCCCCATACGTGGGCAGAGTTGTTTCTCCGGTTATGAAGAAAATCGTTGAGGCTCAGCCTGAAAAGTACGTTGCAAAGTACGTCCCTGATGAAAAACTTGCGGATTTCGCCCGTCTTGCCCTTGAAAACAACAAGGACGTGCTCGATCTGCTTATTGAAGAATTAACAATTATGTCACAGAGCGTTATTGCATTTTCTGTGATTTTTGTTATAATGTTAATCACATCCAATATATGTCTCAGGTTCCTCAGCATGAATCTTCCGCTTATCGGAACTGTAAACAAGACGCTTGGAATGCTTTTCGGTGGTTTCACAGGAGTCATCCTCGTTATGATTCTCTTCTCTGCAATCACCAACTATATCGAAACTGAACAAACTTACATCACACTTTTACCTTACTTTGAAAACAGCTATTTTGCTCAGTTCTTCTTAAAAAATATCTAACTATCTATAAGGAGACAAGTAATGAACATCCCTAACGCAATCTCAACATTCAGACTTTTTCTTGTGCCTGTATTCGCTCTTGTTTATTTTTCGGGCAATGACAACGCATCGCTCTATGCATTTTTAGTCTTTGCTGTTGCAGGCTTTTCCGATATTCTCGACGGCTACATCGCAAGAAAGTTCAATATGGTGACAAAGCTCGGCCGTATCATCGACCCGCTTGCCGACAAGCTTATGGTTTTCACAGCCCTTGTCTGCACAGCTATCACAGGCAATATCCCTGCCATCTTCCCTGTCCTCTATCTCATCAAGGAGGGCTGGCAGGTTTTCCAGACATTCCGCCTTGCAGATAAAATCGATGACGTGCCTCCTGCAAACTTCTGGGGCAAGGGTGGCACTTTCCTCTTCTACGTAGCCATCACTATGGGCGTGCTCATGCCTCAGTATGACACTGCTGTTTTCATCGTGCTCTGCATGGCTGTCCTCTTCTCTGTAATCGCATATTTCACCTATCGCGAACGCGGAAAGAGACTTGTCGATGCAATCGAAAGGGCAAAAGAATCTACCGAGGGAGGTAACTAATTTTGGAAATGCCGCTTTGCTCCCGATGCAAGAAAAATCTTGCAGTTGTGTTTATCACAAAAATGGAAAACGGGGTTACTACAAACGAAGGACTCTGCCTTAAGTGCGCTAAAGAGCTTGGCATCAGTCCTATCAATGATATGATGAAGAAAATGGGTATCACCGAGGCAGACCTTGAAAACCTCGAGGATATCGCTGCGAATATGCCGCCTGAAGCTATGGGCTTCCTTGAAGGTATGTTCAATAAAAATAATGAGGACGATGACGACGATGGCGAATCCATGTCCCAGACTCCTGCTATGCCTTTTATGAGCGGTGTTATGCCTGAAAACGCTGACTCCGACGAAAAGGGCGACGAAAAAGACGAAAAGAAGAAAAAGAAGAAGAAAA
>JAFYNW010000154.1 GCA_017547995.1 Clostridia bacterium
GAAAAGGGCTATAAGGAGCTTGTTATCACAGGCATCGAAATCAGCTCTTACGGCATCGACTTCCCTGACAAGCCTTCCCTTTCTTCTCTCATCAAGGCAATATGTCAGGCAGTTCCTGACGTACGCGTACGTCTCGGCTCTCTCGAGCCACGTACAATAACAAAGGAATTCCTCGATGAAATCAAAGGTCTTGATAATCTCTGTCCACACTTCCATCTCTCTTTGCAGAGTGGCTGTGACAAGACTCTCCAGGCCATGAACCGTAAGTATCTCTCCGACAGATACTACGAGTCAGTTGTTCTTCTCCGCGAGGCATTCGAAAATTGTTCCATCACAACAGACCTTATCGTCGGCTTCCCTTGTGAAACAGAAGCTGATTTTGGCGAAAGCATTGCTTTTGTCGAAAAGTGCAAGCTTAATAAAGTGCACATTTTCCCATATTCCAAGCGTAAAGGTACAAAGGCTTACAGTATGCCTGGCCAGGTGCTTAAAGCCGTTAAGGAACAGCGTGCAAAGGCTGCCGCCGAGGTATGTGAAAAGCTTGAAAAGGAATATCTTGAAAATCAGGTTGGCCGTACGCTTTCCGTTCTTTTTGAGCAGCCTGATGGTGACGGCTTCACAGGTCTCTCCAAGGAATATTGTAGTGTATTTGTAAAAGGCGAAAATCTTCACAACAAGGTACACAACGTTCTCATCAACAAAGTCAAGGACGACATGCTCATAGGCGAAATTATTAAATAAGATAAAGAAAAAGCTCCCGATTGGGAGCTTTTTTAATTAGTCTTTAGTTGTCATACCCTTAATTTTAGCCCAGAGAGAACCTGCGATAAAAATTGAGGAATATGCACCACTCAATACACCCGCAATAATCGGAAGCGAGAAATTCTTGAGTGACTGGACGCCGAGAATATAAACAAGAACAATCGTACAGAGTGTTGTGATTGTTGTATTGATATTTCTTGTCAAAGTCTGGTTGATGGATTCATTTACTATTTCAACAAGTGTTGCCTTCTTGCCGCTCTTCATGTTTTCACGGATTCTGTCAAATGTAATAATACTTGCGTTGATAGAATAACCGAAGATGATGAGCGCCGCAGCAATAAAGTTAAGATTGAGCGGAAGCTTGAATACAACGTAAAGGCTTATCATAACGAGAACGTCGTGGATAAGGCAGATAACAGCAGAGATACCGGATACGAAGTCAAATCTTACTGTGATATAAAGAAGCATAAGACATGCCGCAATACCAGCAGATTTGAATGCGGATTTCTGGAGATCCTTACCGATTGCCGGGCTTACGTCTTCAACGTTGAGAACGGAGCTATCAGAAATACCGAATCTTTCCTTGAGAACTTCTGTAAAGGCTTCACGCTTTTCAGTATCGATATTTACTGCCTTTACCATAACTTCATTGCCATCACCTGTAGACTGGACAGCAGATGTTTCATAGCCAGTTGCATCCTTGAATGCTTTTTCAATTTCTGCGATAACGTCACCTGTCACCTTCTGGCCCATATCGTAGTACATTGTTGTACCACCGGCAAAGTCGATATCGAGATTGAACATATTAACGCCGAATGGAGCTGTCACAAGACCAGCAAGACCTGCTGCAACAAGCACGATGGAAATAAGGCCATATACCTTGAATTTGTTTGCAATGCCAAGCTGCTTCTTTTCCTTGTCAGCCTTTACAGAAATGCCATAGAATGCGAGATTTGTAAGTCTGAAATCAACCATCCTGTTGAGAAGGAAGTGTGTGACAGTAAGCGCTGTAAACATAGAAACAACGATACCAAGACCAAGAGTAAGTGCAAAGCCCTTGATTGTACCTGTACCGAAGAAATAAAGCACAACCGCAGCAATGAGTGTTGTTACGTTGGAGTCGAAAATAGCACCGAATGCTCTGTCGAAGCCAGAATCGATAGATGCCTTGATTGTCTTGCCAACCTTAAGCTCTTCCTTGATTCTTTCAAAGATAACGACGTTTGCGTCAACTGCCATACCAATGGAAAGAATGATACCTGCAATACCAGGAAGAGAAAGGTTTACCTTAAAGAGTGAGAGACAGTTAAGAACGATAACTGTATAGAACATGAGCGAGATACTTGCTACAACACCAGGCAAACGATATACAGCAATCATGAACAAAATAACGAGTGCAATACCGATAGCACCTGCCATGATACTTGTTTCAAGAGCCTGAACACCAAGCTGAGCACCTACAGAACGAAGTTCAACTTCTTCAAGTGCGAACGGAAGCTGACCTGCCGCAATAACGTTTGCAAGCCAGGAAGCATCTTCTGGTGTAAAGCCACCTGTGATAAGCACAGTACCACCTGTGATACCAGTGCTCTTATAATCAGCACTTACACGTGGCGCACTGATAGTCTCACCATCGAGCTGGATGTCGATATAGTTCTTTTCGCTGCCTGCATTCGCCGCAATCTTGGTAGCTTC
>JAFYNW010000155.1 GCA_017547995.1 Clostridia bacterium
AAGAATATCGGCGGCAATTTTCTGCACGTCAGCCATAGGGAAAAGGGCAGGGAAAGGGTTTCCACCGCCGAAAGGAATCATGGAAGGGTCGTCTGCCAGCTTGAAAATCTCCGAAATGAGAGCATCGTCGACAGCCGATATTTTATGTGAAAGCCTGAATTGCATATCCTACCTCCTGAGAGTTTATACTATAAATATACTATATCTGATAAACTATTGCAACAAAAAACTATTGTAGGGGAGGGTCTCTGCGCCCTCCCGCAAAAATCAACACAAAAAACGGACACCCATCAGGATGCCCGTCTTGAAAATTAAATTAAAATTGCCGCAGCCGTAAGCAAAATCGCGCAGATACCGAAGATGATTACCGCGGTCTTATATTTAGGTTCGTTTAGTCTGCCCATCTTATATGTGTTGAATACAAATACAAAATAGCAGACGAGAATTACAGCGATGAGAGTCGCATCTGATACGTTGTGATGAAAACGCATAAAATCATCTCCTTTCGCGTTTCTGTCGTTAACGTTTGCAAAGCAAACATATCGCTCGGCTGTGCCGAATATCGAGTCGGCAGGACATATCGGGTGCAAAGCACATATCGAGTTGCCGCAGGCAACATAATGATTATTTATCCAACAAATCGTGTGTCATCTTGCCGAGGATTTCAATACCCTTGATGATATCTTCATCGGAAGAAGTGGAGAAGTTGAGGCGGAATGCATTGGAAACGCTGTCGTCAGGCATAAATGCTGTGCCAGGCACGCAGGCTACGCTGTTCTTAATAGCATCCTGAACGAAAGGCGCACTGTCGTAGCCTTCAGGCAGATAAGCCATAATGAACATACCGCCCTCAGGACGGGTGAATGTTACGTCCTTGTGGAAGTTCTTTTCCATTTCGGAAAGCATAAGCTGACACTTCTGCTTGTAAAGCTTTGCGTTTTCTTCGATATGAGCCGCAAAGTCATACTTTGTCATATATTCGTTGCAGATATACTGGAAAAGTGTGTTTGTATGTACGTCTGTACACTGCTTGCCGATAACCATTCTGCCGAAAAGCTCGTTGTCAACGCAGACAAAGCCTACGCGGAATGCAGGAGCCATAACCTTGGAGAAAGAGCCGCAGTAGATAACTCTGCCGTCTGTATCGATGCTCTTGATAGGCTTGATGTCCTCGCCTTCAAAACGAAGCTCGCCGTATGGGTTGTCTTCCATAATTACAACGTCATATTTCTTGGCAAGCTCGTAAATCTTTACGCGCTTTTCCCAGCTTGTTGTAACGCCTGTTGGATTCTGGAAAGTAGGAATGATATAGATAAAGCGTACGTTTTTGTTATTCCTGAGAGCTTCTTCGAGCTTTTCAATGTTCATACCGTCTTCTTCAAGAGGTATGCCCACAAGGTTTGCACCATAAGAGCGGAATGTGTTAAGACAGCCGATAAAGGAAGGAGCTTCGCAGATAACTGTGTCGCCTTCGTTTACAAGGCACTTTGTGATGATATCAGCCGCCTGCTGTGAGCCGCTGACGATGAGCATTTCATTGTTGCCCTTTTCGATATTGAATCTGTCCCTGATGTATTTCTGGAGAGTTTCGCGGAGAGGAATATAGCCTTCACTGATGGAATACTGAAGCACGGAATCAGGGTTTTCGGCGAAAACCTTTGCTGTGATTTCAGCGATTTCCTTTACAGGGAAGGTGAGAGGAGACGGATTACCACCGCCGAACTTGATAATATTAGGGTCGGCTGCAAGCTTGAAGAGTTCACGGATCATAGAGCCTTTCATATTGGCCATTTTATCGGAAATATTGAAGTTCATCTCTGGGCCTCCTTGAGAATAAATTATGAAAATATATCTTTAATTATACTATACAACATTTCATATACAAATGCAAGATTGATATAGATAAATAATTGAAAAAAGCACTGAGGGTTTATAGAAAATTTGTATAATTTTACAAGCAGTTATTGAAAACTAACACACCTTGTGTTATAATAAATAATTGGGAAATAACGGATTGCTCGTAAACCGCAAAACGCGGTATAGCTTATGGCTTTCCGTCAACAATATATAAAGAGGTAACTATGAAAATAAAAGCAGCCGTGCTGCTGGTGCTTGCAATGCTTGTCAGCCTTGTGATGCCCGTGTCAGCACTTACAGATATACAGCTCGAGTCTGAAACAGCCGTGCTGATTAACGGCGATACAGGCCAGATTCTCTATGACAAGAATATGCATCAGCAGATGTTTCCTGCAAGTATAACCAAGGTTATGACGGGTATGCTCGCCCTTGAGAATGCCAAGCCGGACGAGGTCATGACAATGTCCCATTACGCGGTATTCTCCATCGGCAGAGGCACTTCCCACATCGCCCTCGATGAAAACGAGGAAATCACAGTGGAGCAGGCCATGTACGCCCTTGCAATTGAATCGGCAAACGATGCGGCAAACGGCCTTGCAGAGCACGTTTCCGGCTCGACCGATGAGTTTGCAAATCTTATGAATGAGAAGGCGAAGGAATGCGGCGCGCTCAATACCCACTTTGTAAATCCTCACGGCCTTCACGATGAAGAGCATTATACAACAGCCTACGATATGGCGCGCATCACTATGGCGGCTATCAAGACAGAAGGCTTCAACACATATTTTGGCTCGACAAGATATCAGATTCCGCCTACAAACAAGCAGGAGGAAACACGCTATCTCCGCTCGAGCAACAAGCTTCTCCAGGGCTCGTATGATTGCGAAGGCATCTTTATGAGTAAGAATGGCTGGACGGGCGAAGCGAAGAATACCCTCATCACAGCGGCCGAAAGAAACGGCGTGACTCTCATTGCCGTCGTTATGAAGTCGGGCGCGACGGATATCAAGTTTGAAGACACAGCAAAGCTTCTCAACTGGGGCTTTGATAATTACAAGGCATATACAATCAGCGGTGAGGATATTGCCGCAAACGCTCCTGCAACCCTCGACGTAAGCGAAGGTGAGGATAAGGTATACCTCGGTGCATTCGACTGCCCTGACGTGACTGTTATGATTCCAAGTGATATGTCATCCGACAAAATTACCTTTGAATATACAGACCTTGCAGTCAGCGAGGACAATACTGCCGCTGTGACGGAGTATACAATCCTTCTCGACGGCAAGGAAATCGACGGCATCGAAAAGGGCGAGCTTGCAGCACCGCTTACAGTTGAAAAGGCGGCATCCGCTGTGGCTGACGAAATTGCAGACGATAACGGTGAAAGAAAAGTAAGCGCCGGTGCAATCGTGATTCTTGTTGTCGTGCTTATAATTATTCTTGCCTGCGTACTTTTATATCTCAGACTTCTCAGCATCAGAAGAAGAAATCGTGAAAGAAGAATGGCCCGCAGAGCCGAAAGAATGAGATACAGATAAAAAATTAAAAATAATTTTAAGGGCGGTGAAATCAAGATCACCGTCCTTTGCTTTATAACCCCTGAAAATGATGTATAATATGACCAATAAAAGGCTATATGCAATATTGATTTTGTCTACAATTAACAAATCGAAAATATTTTGAAAAAAATTAAAAAAAATTTGAAAAAAGTGTTGACATTTTAAGAATCCTATGGTATTATATACAAGCAGTCAGGAATGACACAGAAAAACAAAACAAAATATGCGCTTGTAGCTCAGCTGGATAGAGTATTTGGCTACGAACCAAAGGGTCAGGGGTTCGAATCCCTTCAAGCGTGCCAGAAAGAGACATCGGAAACGATGTCTCTTTTGCTTTATTCAAAAAAATAATAATATTTGCAATTGCCTGAAAAACTCATTATAATATTTTCAGGCCACTTAAAATGAAAAGGCAGGAATGAAATGAAACTCCTTATTATAAATCCAGGCTCAACATCAACAAAAATCAGCGTCTTCGATGAATACAACGAAGTATTCGAGGAAAGCGTATTCCACGATGCCCCTGTGCTTCTTCAGTTTGACCACGTAAACGGTCAGGTGCCATTCAGAAAGCAGGTCATCGTTGACATTCTCGCAAAGCATGGTCTTGCACCAACAGATATCGACGTTTACGTCGGCAGAGGCGGCGGTGCTCATCCTCAGCACACAGGCGTTACCTTTATCGATGAAACGCTTTATAACGATACTCTCAAGGGTGTAGGCGGCAGTGACCACCCTGCAAAACTCGGCGTACTCCTCGCCTATGAAATGTGCAAGGAATACGGCGGACAGATGTACACTCTCAATCCTACAAACGTGGACGAATACAGCGACCTCGCCCGTGTTACAGGCATCAAGGGTGTCTATGCCAATGCGCAGGCACACGTGCTCAACCAGAAGGCTATCGCAGAAAAGCATGCCGAAAGCATGGGCAAGAAGTATGAGGACTGCAACTTCATCGTCGGCCATATCGACGGAGGCATCACAATCCACGCTCACGCAAAGGGCCGTATGGTAGACGGCAACGTAGGTGCAGGCGGTGATGGTGCATTCACACCGACACGAATCGGCAGTGTCCCTGTCCTTCCGCTTCTCGATTATATCGAATCCCATTCCGTTGAAGAAGTCCGCACAATGTGCTCCCGCTCAGGCGGTTTCGTCTCCTACTTCGGCACGTCCGATGCCAAGGCTGTCCACAAGCTTGTGGAAGAAAACGACCCTGAAGCAACACTTATCTGGAATGCAATGATTTACCAGTGCTGCAAGCAGGTCGGTGCAATGAGCGCCGTACTCGAAGGCAAGGTTGACGGCATCCTCCTCACAGGCGGTCTTATGAGATACGATGATATCATCGAAGGCATCAGACGCCGCTGCGGCTGGATTGCGCCTATCACAGTATATCCTGGCGAAATGGAGCAGGAGGCTATGGCACATTCTGTGCTCAAGGTGCTTCACGGCGAAGCAGAAGCTATCCACTATTCGGGCAGACCTGTCTGGGAAGGCTTCAATTTCAATAAATAACAACAATAAAATAGCCTTCTCCTTGAGGAGAAGGTGGCTTGCAAAGCAAGACGGATGAGGTGTAGCCCATAGGGCGTCTTATTAAATAACCTCTCTGTAATATGTATAAAAAACATCCGAAAGGAATTACTGATATGAATGCTGAATGTTTAATCTGCAAAGCGCCTCTTGAATATCTCAAGCAGGCGGAAAATATGGAATGTGCTCTCTGTCACAAGGTTGAATTGAGCAACACACGCTGTGTAAACGGTCACTACGTCTGCTCCGACTGTCATACAGAAGGCATGGACGTTATCATCGGTATGTGCCTTAACTCTACGTCCAAGGATCCATTTGAAATTATGCAGCAGATGATGGATCAGGAATTCTGCTATATGCACGGTCCTGAGCATCACGTTATGGTCGGCGCGGCTCTCCTCACAGCATATAAGAATGCTGGCGGCAAGGTAGACCTTCAGACTGCTATCTTCGAAATGTACAACCGCGGCAAGCAGGTGCCTGGCGGTATCTGCGGTCTCTGGGGCTCCTGCGGTGCAGGCGTAAGCGCAGGCATCTTCATCTCCATCATCACAGAAGCAGACCCACTCACAGTTGAAAGCTGGGGTCAGGCTAATATGATGACTTCCCGTGCGCTCCACAATATCGGCATCATCGGCGGTCCTCGTTGCTG
>JAFYNW010000156.1 GCA_017547995.1 Clostridia bacterium
GAGCGAAAATAATAACCGATGCGATATATCTGCTCATTTGCCCTCCTTTTTCACGATTATCACGTTTTTATCCTCGTCACAGAGCATAAAGTAAATTACCTTTACAGATTCGATTTTATTTGACTTAAGCGTAGATTTAACCCACTCGTCATCAATGCCGAGAATAGAATAGGTTGTCTTATTCACGTAGCCGTCGGCAATCACAGTATAATACACGGGCGAGACGTCGACAGCAGTGTCTGCAGTGTATGGAGTAAGCGGCTGATGTATATCCTTGAGCAAAACGCTCAGCTGACCGTTGGTTTCAAGCCTTGCAAGGCGTATCGTATCGAGGTCAAACACGTCCTTCAGACGCAAATCCTCCTGCAAATCCTCGATACTAAGCCGTGTAGCCTTGAGGGCTTTCTGGTTTATAATGCCGTCTGTAATAAGAATCACAGGCTTACCCGTCAGTATTTCGCGGAATTTCGGTATTTTCAGAGACAAAAACGATACGAAAATCTCGGCTGAAATAAGTGTAAGTATGGGAATAATACCGTAAGACAGCGGAATATCGAGATTTTGCATAGGCACGCTGGCGACGGCCGAAACAAGAATTGTTATAACAAGCTCGCTTGGCTGCATTTCGCCAACCTGACGCTTGCCCATCATTCTTATAGCCGCTATTACTATTATATATAGTATTAAAGTTCTTACAAATGGTATAAACATAATGCCCTCCGCAGATATATTTTGCACCAATCAACGACGTTTATACTTATATGGTTGAAAAAATGGTAAACTGTGATATAATGGTTTATATATTATATAATGTAAGGCGGAAAGTGATATGATATCCAAAAGCGAAATCAGAAGAATCAATAAAGACAAGCGAAAGGCTATGACAAAGGAAGAGGTAGCGGAGAAAAGCGCACTTGCTCAGCACGCCTTTCTCGAAAGTGAGCTTTATAAAAATGCTTCACAGATTATGCTTTATATGCCGCTTGGCAACGAAATCGGCACGGACGAGATGCTCAAGGCCGCATTTAATGATGATAAAAAGGTGGTTTTGCCTGTTACAAACGGTGAAACAGGGGAGATAACCCCATATCTTATCACAAAGGACACACAGTTTGCCGTCGGTGCATTCAAGGTGAAGGAGCCGGTAAATGCCCAGATTGCTGACGTGACAAAGACAGACGTCATCATCGTGCCGGGCATTGCCTATGACAGAAAGGGAGCAAGAGTAGGCTTCGGCAAGGGATGCTATGATATGCTTTTGTGCAAATCAGATGCAATCAAAATAGGATATTGCTATGAATATCAGATATGCGAGGGGATAGAGGACGAGGCGCATGATATGCGTATGGACCATCTTCTTACGGAAAAGGGAATAACTTCGATAAAATAATAACAGGACCGTCAGCGATGACGGTCTTATTTTATGTCCACTTTATAGGATAACTCTATAAAGTGCTGGTGGCATTATAGATAACGTCTATATATGCAATATATCCAAAAGGAAAATTTATGATTTGGCTATATTGCACGATATTTATGCAAAACTGACACTTTATAGAGAAAATATATGAGTTAGTTTTGACTTATATTGGACTTATCTATAAAGCACAAAAATCAACGCGAAAATTGTTGACTTATCACAAAAGCCATGTTATTATCGTCAAGGCTTAAACAAAGCCACAAAAAAATATTTTAAGAAAGTGAGAAACACACCTATGAAGAAGCTCATTGCTCTTGCTCTTGTTATGGTTATGGCTCTCTCCCTTTTCGCTGGTTGCGCTAAGGAAGAAACAACAACTACAACAGCTGCAGCAGGCACAACAACAGCTGCTACAGAAGCAACAACAGCAGCTCCAGAATCCAACGTAGAACCAATCGAAGACCTCATCCTCGCAAAGACATACGGTCTCGAAACATTCAACATCTTTAACACAGAAGGCGCTAACGCACGTGGTATCCTCATCAACCTCGTTGAAGGCCTCCTCGACAACAACAACAAGTCTCAGTCCATCCCAGCTATCGCTAAGTCCTGGGGTTCTGAAGACGGCAACGTAACATGGAAGTTCGACCTCCGTGACGATGCTAAGTGGGTTGACGTTAACGGCAACGAAAAGGCTCCAGTTATCGCAGCTGACTTCGAAGTAGGTATGGAATGGATCCTTAACTTCCACAAGAACGGTGGCTCCAACACATCCAAGCTCATCGAATTCGTTAAGGGCGCTAAGGAATACTATGAATATACAAAGGAACTCGAACCAGCTGAAGCTCTTGCTCTCACAGCAGGCGAAGGCTCCAAGTTCCTCGAACTCGTAGGCATCGAAACTCCAGACGACCACACAGTTATCTACACAGCTATCAAGCCTACACCATACTTTGACTCCCTCGCACAGACAACATCCTTCTACCCAATGTCTCAGGGCATGGTTGATGAAATCGGCGTAGAAAACATCAACTCCATGACAAACGAAAACATGTGGTACAACTCTTGCTACACAATGACAGAATACGTTTCCGGTAACGAAATGGTTCTTAAGCCAAACCCACTTTACTGGGACAAGGAAGCTAAGATCTTCAACTCCGTAACACTCAAGCAGGTTGAATCCACAGACGTAGCTTACATGCTCTTTGAAAACGGCGAAAACGACTACGTAACACTTAACTACACACAGGTTATGGAAATCTACAACGATCCTAACCACAAGTACCACGACTACCTCGTAGAACAGAACCCAGGTATGCGTGCTAACCAGATGCACTTCACATACGACAAGTACCTTGCAGACGGCACACCAGATACAAACTGGAACACAGCTATCGCAAACCTCAACTTCCGTAAGTCCCTCTACTATGGTATCGACTTCCTCGAATACTACAAGCGCTTCAACCCAATCAACCCAATGAACTGCGAAAACAACTTCTACACACGTGCTGACCTCGTTTACATGTCCGACGGCACACAGTACGTTGAAGTAGTACGTGACGAAATGGGTATCGACGAAAAGTCCGATACAAAGATCGCTCAGCTCAACCCAACAAAGGCTGAAGAACACAAGAAGCTCGCTATCGAAGAACTCACAGCACAGGGCGTAACATTCCCAGTTGTTATCGAATACTACATCGGCTCCTCTCAGGACGCTGTTGACAACGCAAAGGTTCTCGAACAGTCCATGGAAGAATGCCTCGGCGCAGACTACATCGACGTTAAGCTCATGGAATACGGCGCAATGTCCGGTACACAGGTACGTGACAACGGTATGTCCGCATTTGCTATCAACTCCTACGCTGGTGCATTCGCTGACCCATCCACATACCTCACACAGGAAATCTACGGCGATGCTAACGCATTCTACACAAGAAACTACTCCCGTATCAACAACCTCCCAGCAGACAGCGAAGTAGCTCTTGCTCTCCAGGAATACACAAGACTTTACCACGAAGCTAATGCTATCACAGACGACCACGACGCACGTCTCAGAGCATTTGCTAAGGCTGAAGCATACTTCTTCGATCAGGTAATCACAGTTCCTGTTTACATCACAAACAGCTACTGCCTTACAAACATCGACCTCAACTCCCAGATGTACTCCATGCTCGGCGGTTCCGCAGACAAGATGAAGAACTGGGAAACAAACCTCAACGGTTACACATCCGCAGAAATGGAAGCTATCAGAGCTTCTGCTAAGTAATCGTATTACACTGACAAATCTTTTCGTGTGATAAAATAAAAATCCTGAAGCACGTTTCGTGCTTTGGGATTTTTATGTATCAAGGAGAATATACAAATTTTCCATTCAAACCTCTGTTGGTATATAGAGTATATCAATAATAATAATTTTTTCGCTTTCATAAACCCAGCATATTCCAAAAAGGAGAAATATTCATGCTGAAATATACAATAAAAAGACTGTTGCAGTCCTTGTTTACAGTCTTCCTCATTGCATCAATTATCTTTATCCTTATGCGTATGCTTCCTGTTGAAAACTACTTCACAGAAGATGAAGCTATGAATCTCACAGAAGAACAGCAGCAGGATATCCTCGAAGCAGCAGGCTTGCTTGACCCGTTGCCTGTACAGCTTCTCGACTTCTATAAAGATACGCTCAAGCTCGATTTCGGTACTTCAAGACGTATCCAGAAGGGTGCACTCGTAGTTGACGTTATCGGCGACAAGTTCACAGTTTCCATGAGAAACGGTGCTACAGCACTCTGCATCGCTCTCGTGCTCGGCGTGCTTCTCGGCGTTGGCCAGACACTCAACAAGGAAGGTATCATCGACCACTTCGGTACAGCCTTCACTATCTTCGTAAACTCTGTTCCAACCATCGTTTCCTTCGCACTCATAATGGTATTTGGCTCTAAAGTATTAGGCCTGCCAACCCTTTACTCTTCCCGTAAGGTAATGATGTCCAGCATTATGCCAATCTTCTGCCTCTCTCTCGGCTCTATCGCAGGCTATGCACTCTGGACAAGAAGATACATGGTTGACGAACTCAATAAGGACTATATCAAGCTTGCAAAAATCAAGGGCCTTTCCAGAGGCAAGATTATGCTCAAGCACGTTCTCAAGAACGCATTCGTTCCGCTCACACAGTATCTCCCTGCAGCATTCCTTTCCACAATCGGCGGCTCCATGCTCTGCGAAACATTCTTCTCCGTTCCAGGTATGGGTCCACTTCTTACAACAGGTGTTACAAAGTACGACATCAGCGTTGTACAGACACTTTCCATTCTTTACGCATCTCTCGGTGTTCTTGGTGCATTCCTCGGTGACGTGCTCATGATCATCTTCGACCCACGTATCTCACTCTTGACTAAGGAGGAATCCAGATAATGAAAAAGCAAGATGAACTTTTCCGCTTCCTGGAGTACTCTCCTGAAAACGCTGAAAGAATCGGCTATTCCGACTATTCCTACTGGAAGAGCGTATGGCAGAACTTCCTCAAGAGAAAGAGCGCGGTATTTATGGCTATCGTATTTATTGCCCTCGTTATCTTCTCTTACGTAGCTCTTGCAATCGCAAAGTATGACTACGCAAACCTCAGAATCGACGCGTCCCTTTCCTTCATCTCTCCAAACTCCGAATACTGGTTTGGTACAGACAACCTCGGTCAGGACTACTGGTGCCAGGTATGGTACGCAGCACAGATTTCCATCAAGCTCGCTCTCATCGTTGTTTTGGGCGAATGTGCTATCGGTATCATCATCGGTTGTGTATGGGGCTACGTACGTCAGCTCGACAGATTCTTCACAGAGCTCTATAACATCATCAACAATATCCCAACACTCATTTACATGACAATCATTTCTATGCTCATCGGTCAGAGCTTCGCAACAATGGCAATCTCCATGATTTCCATCGGCTGGCTCAGAATGGCAAGAAACGTACGTAATCTCGTTATGGTTTACCGTGACAGAGAATACAACCTCGCATCCCGCTGCCTCGGTACACCAATCTGGAGAATTCTCACAAAGAATATCCTCCCATACCTCGTCAGCGTTATCATTCTCCGTCTTGCAACTTCTATCCCACAGACAATCGGCCTCGAATCCACACTTTCTTACCTCGGCCTCGGTCTTGGCGTAGATACACCATCCCTCGGTATCCTTCTCAGAAACTCCCGTGCAACATTCATGCAGTATCCATATCTGCTTGTTTTCCCAGCGGCTATCGTTTCTACAATCACAGTAACATTCTATCTCGTTGGTAATGCATTCTCCGATGCAGCTGACCCAAGAAACCACGTATAAGGAGGAGTGAATATGAATAACAATATCGTTCTTTCTGCAAAAGATGTAGAAATTCAGTTCAGCCTCCGCGGCAGAGAACTCAAGGCTATCCGTAAGTGCTCTCTCGACCTTTACAAGGGCGAAACACTTGCTATCGTAGGTGAATCCGGCTCCGGTAAGAGCGTATTCACAAAGTCTTTCCTCGGTATGCTCGATGCTAACGGCAAGGTTATCGGCGGCAGCATTATGTACGACGGGGAAGACCTTGCGACTTACAAAAAGGAAAAGCAGTGGATGAACATCCGCGGTAAGAAAATCGCGATGGTTATGCAGGACCCAATGACGTCCCTCAACCCACTTATGCCTGTAGGCAAGCAGATTCAGGAAAGTATTACACGCAACCAGGGCATCAAGGGCAAGGAAGCTAAGAAGATGGCTATCGAAATGCTCGAAAAGGTTGGCATTCCTGATGCTGAAAACAGATACAATCAGTATCCACACGAATTCTCCGGCGGTATGCGTCAGCGTGTAGTTATCGCTATCGCAGTAGCTTGCCAGCCTGAAATCCTCATCTGCGACGAGCCAACAACAGCTCTCGACGTTACAATTCAGGCTCAGATTCTCAAGCTCATCCGCAACCTTCAGGTTGAATACAATATGACTGTCGTTTACATCACTCACGACCTCGGCGTTGTTGCAAACGTTGCCGACAGAGTTGCAGTTATGTACGCAGGCCAGATTGTTGAATACGGCCTTGTAGATGAAATCTTCTACGATGCATGGCATCCATACACATGGGCACTTATGTCATCTCTCCCACAGTACGGTGTGAAGGGTGAGCCACTCCCAACAATCGACGGTACACCACCAAACCTCTTCTATGAAATCAAGGGCGATGCTTTTGCTGCAAGAAACAAGATGCCTCTCGCTATCGACTTCGAAGAAGAGCCACCATATTTCGAAATTTCCCCAACACACAAGGCAAAGACATGGTATCTTGACCCACGCGCTCCAAAGATTGAGCAGCCAAAGATTTTCCGTGAAATGCGTGAAAGAAGAATGAGAGAGGAGGCATAGTATGGCTGAAAAATTGATTGAAATCAAAGACCTGCAGGTCAGCTTCGGTCACGGCAGAAAGAAGTTCATTGCTGTTGACCACGTAAATATCGACATCTACAAGGGCGAAACATTCTCACTCATCGGTGAATCCGGCTCCGGTAAGACAACTATCGGCCGTGCTATCGTCCGTATCAATCCTGTAACAGGCGGCGAAATCCTTTACAAGGGCCGCAGAATCAGCGGCAAGATTTCCAAGGAACTCGACAGAGAAGTAATCAAGAACTGCCAGATGGTTTTCCAGGACCCTATGGCATCCCTCAACGAACGTGCTAAGGTCGACTACATCGTTTCCGAAGGTCTCATCAACCATAAGCTTTACAAGGACGAAGCAGACCGTAAGGAAAAGGTTGACAAGGCTCTCCGTGAAGTAGGCCTTCTTCCTGAGTTCTCCACACGCTTCCCACACGAGTTTTCCGGCGGTCAGCGTCAGAGAATCGGTATCGCACGTTCTCTCGTAATGGAGCCTGAATTCCTCGTTCTCGACGAACCAATTTCCGCTCTCGACGTTTCCATCCGTGCTCAGGTTCTCAACCTCCTCAACGAACTCAAGATCAAGAAGGGTCTTACATATATGTTCGTAGCGCACGACCTCTCTGTTGTAAGATTTATCTCCGACAGAGTAGCGATTATCCACAAGGGCAGAATCGTTGAACTTGCTGAAACAGAAGAACTCTTCACAAATCCGCTTCACCCATATACAAAGGCGCTCCTTTCTGCAGTGCCAATCCCTGACCCATACCTTGAAAGATGCAAGGAGCTTATCGTATACGATCCATCTATGCACGATTACAGCACAGATTTGCCTGTATGGGAAGAAGTAAAGCCAGGCCACTTTGTATACGGCAATCAGCGTGAACTCGAAGGCTACAGAAAGCAGCTCGGTCAGTAATTTTAATTATAACAAAGGAGAAATCAATGAAAAAATTCATCAGCACCTTTACTTCTGATATGACAAAGCCTGTGATATACTCTGCAATATCCAGATTTTTCTTGGCACTGTGCATCGTACTGTTATGGAACAGATTTGTAAATGAAGGCAGTAAGTTTGCTCATAGCATTTTTGAAACAGGTTTCTTCTGCGCAGGTATAGTGTTTGTTCTTCTTGCATGGTTCAGCTATCTTTCATTCGACGGATTCAGACCATACGCAAATCTTTTTACTGACAAGGATGAAGAAGAGGACGACAGAAAGGGAATGAGCTTTACAAAAATCATCAACACAAAGCCACAGATTTTCGAAGGCTTTGAGGATGATGAACGCGCGCTCATCAAGCTTTGCTCAAATCTTATTGTTGCGGCAATGTATCTCATTCCAAGCGTTATCGCCTATATCATATAAAATAAAAAAGGACGGTTTATCCGTCCTTTTTCTTTATATTTCAATCTGGTTTTCAAAAAGCATTGCAGGTCCGTGAGCGTAAAGATGAGATACGTCGGAAAGACACAGACACTGCGGTGCTGTAAATCCATCGGGATTGTTTTTGAATTCAAGAATAGTCACGCCCGTGTGATTATACTTGAAGGATGCCCACATAATGTGAATCGGAATGTGGAGCAGGCAGGAAAGCCATGCGAGAGAGAAGACCTTGTGGCAGAAAAGCGCCACCTTTTCCTCGTTGTTGCGTAAAATACGGTAAACTCCGTTTTCCTCCTTATACCCAAGCTTTTCGAGAAAAGCCTTGCCGTTTTCTTCGATATAATCGACAGCCTGTTTGAAATCAGACTGATTGAAGCCGCAGCATTCAAAGCTTCTGTCATAAGGCAGGTTGATGTTGCCGTTTGCTCTGTAATGTGTATTCTGCACGAGCGAAACCGACTTCATAATGCCGTCAGGATATGGAGTAAGACGCTCGTCACCAACCTCGTGAGTCCATGGCTCGATAGTTTTCTCAAGTCCGAGAAGACGGCAGGCAGGCTCTGCGGTCTGCTGTGCTCTGCCCATAGGAGAGGAGAAAATACGGTCGATTTTAGCGTCAAACATACGCTTGCCAACAGCCTCAGCCTGAAGCTTGCCGCGCTCGGTAAGACTGTCCGTCACGTAATCAGGGTCGCCGTGTCTTATAATATAAAGAAGCATACATAGCCCTCCAACTTTGTTTTTTATCAGTATATCATAACAATCACACGTATTCAATAAACTTGCGAAAATTGTTGAATAAAGCCAACGCATCATTGCAAAGATAAACATTCTTTGATTATTGATTTTTCTCATCATTAAATATATAATAGTATCATAAGTATTCTGAAGCGGATGGTGAAATAAATGAAGATAATCGATGCGCATCTGCATCTTTTCAAGAATGAAAACGGCAGGGCAGAAATGATGGCAAATGCCGTAGGACACAGAAACTCAACAGAGCATCTCAGGGAAGTGTATGCCCAGCTTGGCATCGTGCACGGCGTAATTATGGGCAATGGCGGACTTGAAATAGAAAATCATAATTATCCTTCGGACATATTCCATTATTGCGTCGGTCTCGACAGCTCTCTTTTTGAAGATGGAAAGAAGCCGCTGAAAGCTGTGGCAGAGGAGATTGAAATGCACCTCATGCGCGACCTGTGCTGTGGTGTCAAGCTTTATCCGGGATATAACAAGATTCCGCTCACAGATGAGTTTTATCAGCCGGTGTATGAGCTTGCGGCAAAGTATAATAAGCCTGTCGCGGTGCACATGGGACTGACGTCATTTGCAAAGGCACACCTCAAATATTGTCATCCGCTGGCACTCGACGAAGTGGCGGCAGACAATCCTGATACACAGTTTGTCATGTGTCATTTCGGCAATCCGTTTTTTGAAAGCTCAGCGGCTGTTGTGATTAAAAATCCAAATGTCTATGCCGAATTGTCAGGCCTTCTTGAAGGAAGATTGAATATCGACGAGTTTATGCAGGAACAGTCTGGCTACGTAGGCGCGCTCAAAACCTGGATGTATGCCGTCAACAACTGGGATAAGTTTATGTTTGGCACAGACTGGCCGATAGTAAACCTCGGTGAATATATTGAGTTTTTCAAGAGAATAGTTCCTGAAAAGCATTGGGACAAGTTCTTCTTTGAAAATGCCAACAGGGTATACCGCCTTGGATTATAGAAAAATCGTGATATCAAAAACTTTACCATTGTAATTTTCGTGGAATTATAGTATAATATCCTTTAGAAGAAAAATGAACAGGAGATTTATATATGAGCTTATTGGATAAAATTATGGCAGACCTTGAGCTTTTCAAGGATATCGAGATTTTTGAATGTCCGCTCTGCGGCGGTGCAGGCAGCATCGAGGTTGAAAACGACTGGTGTATCTACGTTTCCTGCGCAGACTGCGGCGGCCATACAAGTGAAGTGCCTTTCAACAGCCCTGATGAAAAGTACGCAGCGGCAAAGAAGGCGGTTGAAAACTGGAATCTCGGCAAGGTAATTTCCCTCGGCACAGGCGCTAACTAAATAAAACACATCAAATCCCGGACACCCTCCGGGATTTATTTTTTATCAGCAGAAGTTCATTTGAAATACCAGACAATGGCAGTGTGATTGGTAACTCCAAAGACCTCCATACAGGAGGTCTTTTTGTCTGCGAAAAAAGGCGAAAAAGGTCTTGCGAGTTTTATATAAATAAGGTATAATAATTTTATACTCGATAAATTTCGTCTTTTTATGCCAGAAATGGCTCGGGAGAACTTTATGAAAAATAGAAACTTGATGAAAATACTGCTTTCGGTATTTATAATATCCCTCGTCGGCATCCTTCCTGCGAAAGCGGCAGGGAGCGATGTGCTCAAGGTAGGTCTGTTTTACAGCTCGAATGCATTGCCTGCGGCAAACCTGCAGAACGTCACGGGCATTGGCTATGGTTATGAGGTCGGCTATTTTGACAGCACACGTCAGTTTGTGCCGCTTTATAGCATTGACTCGACCAATAAA
>JAFYNW010000157.1 GCA_017547995.1 Clostridia bacterium
AGAAGGGCAGTCATCAGATGGATGGCTACTTTGACTTTGTCGTGCCTCCGCTTGAAGGCTTCTGGTGGCAGGATGGCATAGAAGGTGTTGGTTATTCTGATAAATCATCTTTCAACTGGATTTCGGTCATCCGTATGCCTGTTTTTGTCACAAAGGAAGAGTTTGAATGGGCTGTGCAGGAAGCCGAAAAGAAAAAGAAAGTCGACTGCTCAAAGGCCGAGTTTATTACAATTACAGAAGGCGAATGTGTCCACATGATGCATATAGGTCCGTTTGACGATGAGCCCGCAACCGTTGCAATTATGGATGAATATATCGAAAAGATGGGATATAAGAATGATTTCAGCGATACACGACTTCACCACGAAATATACATTTCCGATATGCGTAAAACAGAGCCGGAAAAGCTTAAAACTGTAATCCGTCATCCAATAATAAGAAAATAGTGCCACAAAACCGCTCAGATGGGCGGTTTTTTCTTTATTGATAATACTGAAAAATGTAGATTATTTTTGCATTTTAGTGTATAATTATATAAACATAAATTCATACGGAGGTAATACAGATGGTTAAAATCGGCGGAATTACAGTAGGTCAGTCGCCACGCGTGGATATCACTCCGGACATCCTGCCAATTTTCGGAGACAACGTTGAACTTATTGAGCTTGGCGGACTTGATGGTCTGACTCACGAAGAAATTGAAGCATTCGCACCGCAGGAAGGTGACTACGTACTCGTTTCCAAAATGAAGGACGGCTCATCGGTACGATTTGCAGAAAAATATGTATTGCCACGAATTCAGAAGCATATTGAAACATTGGAAGAGCAGGGAGTAAGCCTCATTGCAATGTTCTGCACGGGTAATTTCCCTGACGTATTTCATTCCAACGTTCCATTGATTTTCCCGAGTAAAATCCTCGAAGCATTCGTACCGGCTGTTGCAGATAACAGTAAGCTTATCGTTGTCACACCGGACGAAAAGCAGCTTGCGCAGTCAATGAAAAAGTGGAGTGCTTATATCGAAGTGGAAAAAGTATTCTATGCTTCGCCATATACAGGCGACGGACGTCTTGAAATCGTTGCTGAGGAGATAAAGCATCTTGAAGGCAAGTTCGTTGTGCTTGATTGTATGGGTTATACAAAAGAAATGAAAGATATGTTTGCGCGTGTAACCGGAAAGAAGGTTATCCTTCCGCGTACACTTCTTGCGCGTAACATAATGGAGCTTATAGATTAAAGTGGATGGTGGATAAAAATGAAGCATATATTTATAGTGAATCCTGCAGCGGGAGGGGAAGACAGTACAAGAAAAATTGCCGAAGCGGTAAAAACTCTTGCGGCAAAAAAGAACTTTGATTATAAGGTGTGGGTAACAGAGCGTCCGAAGCACGCCGTTGAAATCGTGCATAAGGTGATGGCACAGAATCCTGATGAAACCGTGAGATTTTATGCCTGCGGTGGCGACGGTACACTCAATGAAGTTGCACAGGGTGTCGTGAATTATGAAAACGCCCAGATTACTAATCTTCCTTATGGCACAGGCAATGACTTTGTCAGAATATTCAAGGAAGACGGCGAGTTTTCAATTGAAAATCTTGTTGACGGCGAAGTTATGGATATCGATTATATCGAAACCGATAAAGGCATTTCGCTGAATATCACAACCATCGGTCTTGATGCTAGAATAGCAAGAGGTATGCAGAAATATAAGCGTATCTTCAAGAAAAATGGTCAGGTGCCTTACGTTGTTGCGATTTTTGAAAATCTCATTACTCCTATTTCGAGAAATCTGAAAATCGAAATCGATGGCAACGACGTGTCGGGTGACTACGTTGTGCTTCTTGCAGCTAACGGAAATTACTATGGTGGAGGCTTCAATCCTGTGCCGGATGCAAGTGTAACGGATGGCAAGCTGGACGTACTCCTTATCAAAAGGCTTTCGAGATTCACAATTGCAAGAGTTATAAATGCATATAAGAATGGCGAATACAAAAAATATCCGCAGTACATAGATTATTACGAAGCAAAAGATATCGTTGTTAAACAGAATGACAAATACATTATGGACTTAAACCTGGATGGAGAGGTTTTTGGGGTAAGTGAAACGAAAATATCTGTCAGTCAGAAGAAAATTCACTTCGTTGTGCCGAAAAAACATGCCGTTCACGAATAAAAATCAGGAAATTTTACAAAATTGTCTTGCAATTTATTTCAATGTGATGTATTATATATGTTAGTGTTTGAAAAAAGAAAATTTATTACTATAAAAGGAGCGTTTTTATGAAACTCGTACCACTTCAAGACAGAGTTGTCATCAAAATGACAGAAATTGAAGAAACAACAAAGAGCGGCCTCATTCTCACAGGTTCCGCAAAAGAAAAGCCACAGTGCGCAGAAATCGTAGCACTTGGTCCAGACGTTAAGATCAACGTTAAGATCGGCGATAAGGTATTCACAAAGAAGTTTGCTGGCGTAGAAGTAAGAGTCGACAAGGAAGATCTCCACATCATCGGCCAGAGCGATATTCTCGCAATTCTCGAAGACTAATTCCGGAGGAAATAACAAATGGTTAAGGAAATTATTTTTGGCGAAGAAGCTCGCCGCGCTCTCGAACGCGGTGTTAACAAGCTCGCAGATACAGTTAAGGTAACACTCGGTCCTAAGGGCAGAAACGTTGTTATCGATAAGAAGTACGGCACACCACTCATCACAAACGACGGTGTTACAATTGCTCGTGAAATCATCCTCGATGATATTTTCGAAAATCAGGGCGCACAGCTCGTTCGTGAAGTTGCTACAAAGACAAACGACGTAGCAGGTGACGGTACAACAACAGCTACACTTCTTGCTCAGGCTCTCATCCGTGAAGGCCTCAAGAACCTCGCTGCAGGTGCAAACCCAGTTGTTCTCAGAAAGGGTATTGCAAAGGCTGTTGACGTAGCAGTTGAAGAAATCAAGAAGAACGCACACAAGGTTAACGGCACACAGGACATCGCTCGTGTTGCTGGCGTTTCCTCCGGTGACGAAAACATCGGTCACCTCATTGCTGAAGCAATGGAAAAGGTTACATCCAATGGCGTTATCACAGTTGAAGAATCCAAGACAGCTGAAACATACTCCGAAGTTGTTGAAGGTATGCAGTTCGACCGTGGTTACATCACACCATACATGGTAACAGATACAGATAAGATGGAAGCAGTTATCGACGATGCTGTTATCCTTATCACAGACAAGAAGATTTCCAACATCCAGGAAATCCTCCCACTTCTCGAAGAAGTTATGAACGCTGGCAGAAAGCTCTTCATCATCGCTGATGACCTCGAAGGCGAAGCTCTCTCCACACTCATCGTTAACAAGCTCCGCGGCACATTCGTTTGCGTAGCAGTTAAGGCTCCTGGCTTCGGTGAAAGACGTAAGGAAATGCTCAAGGATATCGCAGCTCTCACAGGCGGCGTTGTTATCACAGAAGAACTCGGCTACGAGCTCAAGGATACAACAATGCAGATGCTCGGTATGGCATCCCAGATCAAGGTTACAAAGGAAAACACAATCATTGTTGGCGGTGCTGGCGCAGCTGAAGACATTCAGGACAGAATCAACCTCATCAAGTCTGAAATCGAAACAACAACATCTGATTTCGATAAGGAAAAGCTCCAGGAACGTATGGCTAAGCTTTCCGGCGGTGTTGCTATCATCAAGGTAGGTGCTGCTACAGAAACAGAAATGAGAGAAAAGAAGCTCAGAATCGAAGACGCTCTCAACGCAACTAAGGCTGCTGTTGAAGAAGGCATCGTTGCAGGTGGTGGTACAGCTTACGTTAACGCTATCAACGCAGTTTCCAAGCTCATCACAAAGGTTGACGGCGACGAAAAGACAGGCGTTAAGATCGTTATGAAGGCTCTCGAAGAACCAGTTAAGCAGATTGCTGCAAACGCAGGTATCGATGGCTCTATCGTTATCGAAAAGATCAAGAACGCAAAGCGCGTAGGCTACGGCTTCGACGCATACAACGAAGTATACGTTGATATGGTTAAGGCTGGTATTGTTGACCCAACTAAGGTTACACGTTCCGCTCTCCAGAACGCAGCTTCCGTTGCAGCTATGGTTCTCACAACAGAAAGCATCATTGCTGAAAAGAAGGAGCCAGTTGCTCCAGCTCCAGCAATGGGCGGCGACATGATGTATTAATAGATACTCATATATAAAGAAAAGTCCGGTGTGAATAACACCGGATTTTTTATGCAGTAAAAAGCCGCCCGTTAAAGGACGGCTTGTGCTTTATAGAATTAGTATGGCTTTCTGGAAGCAAGAACCTTGAAGAATGGAGCTTCAGTCTGGAGCTGAAGAACGAGAGCACGTGTATGTGTATCGAGAAGGTTTGCTTCGAGGTCAACTGAAACGATATTTGTGTTGAAAGATTCATCATAGCTGAGACGAAGGAAGGAGATGTTGATCTTCTTGTCTGCGATGATGTTGAGATACTTTGCAAGTTCACCGGAACGGTTAGGGAAGTGGAAGATAATTGTTGTCATATCATGCTGTGCATCGAGAACGAGATGCTTTGAAATGATAACAAGAGTCTGTCCGGATTCGAGAGGAATCATAGCGTTTACGAAAAGACCGTACTTTATGAGATTATCAAAAAGCTTTTCTGTATCGTGAACGTGCTTGATTTTGATGATTGCGTATGTAGTTGCGCCTTCAACAACAGCCTTGAGAGCCTCGTCATCAGACTGGGATGGAATAGGGTCTGCAAGGAAAGGATACTTGGAAGTGTTGAGTGCTGGAATAGCGCTGCCGCAGGCAAAGTCGCCGAGAGGGAGCTCTGTGAGAGAATCCTTGATGAATTCGAGACCGTCGTCGCCTGTTTTTGCAACACGTGCTTCATACTGGATTTCACGGCTCATACGGAGAATTGTATTCCAGATTGTAGTTGCACGGGAAGCGTTGTCAGCATCAAGACCTGCTGTTACGTTGCTGATTATGAACTTTTCACGGTTAGGGTCATAAATAGCAGAGTTGTCTTCAGCTTTGAATTCTGCAACCTGATTGGAGATGCCAAATCTTTTGATAATTGCTTCTTTAATAGTAGAATCACATTCGTCGATGATTCTTCTTAAAACTTCGAGCTTGCTCATAATAACCTCCATATTAGTATTATCAGTATAGACTAAGAATAATAATTTGTTATTGGTATTATTATAACATATAATTCTTAAAATGAAAAGAAAAAATATAGAATTTCAATGAAAAAATTAAATCGAACGGCCGATAGCCTTGACGACAGGATTCAATTCATTCATAAGTGAAGTAAAGGATTCGATTGTAAGAGTCTGCTCGGGGTCACAGGAGGACTCGCGAGGATTGATATGTGTTTCAATAATGAGTCCGTCTGCACCGGCAGCTGCAGCAGCAAGAGAAAGAGGCTTTACAAGCCAGTGTATGCCGGCAGCATGGCTAGGGTCAACCACAACAGGAAGGTGAGTAAGGCGCTTGAGAACTGGTACAGCAGAAATATCAAGAGTATTTCTTGTAAAGGTTTCGTACGTTCTTATGCCACGCTCGCAAAGGATAACGTTTTTGTTGCCCTCCTTCATAATGTATTCCGCTGAAAGAAGGAACTCTTCAATAGTGTTTGCAAAGCCGCGCTTGAGAAGAACAGGCTTGTCTGTTTTGCCCAGCTTTTTAAGGAGGTCGAAGTTCTGCATATTTCGTGCACCGACCTGAATAATGTCGATTTTTTCAACGAAATAATCGAGCTCGTCAGCAGACATAATTTCAGAAATGACAGGCATATTATGCTTGCTGCCTATATCGCTGAGAATATCAAGTCCCATAGTGCCCATACCCTGAAAACTGTATGGAGAAGTGCGAGGCTTGAAAGCACCGCCGCGCAAAACGGAAGCGCCCAGATTCTTTACCTTATCGGCGATTTTATCTGTAGCTTCAAAGCTGTCGATGACACAAGGACCGGCCATAATCGTCAGTTTATCGCCGCCTATTTCAACGCCTTTTACGTTTATAATCGTGCGGTCATCTTCATTTTTTCTGGAATATATATAATTCTGATATTCAAAATCTTTCACAATAGCCCTCCAGGATATTTATAATATAATCATATAATTTATTTTTGGTATTGTCAAGTTATAGTTTACAAAATAGGCTTGATATGGTATGATGAATATATAACCAAACAATATATATCATTATAGGAGTGATGCTTGTGATTTCTCCATATCAGCATATAGATACACCGGCTTTGCTTATCGATGAGCAGGCGCTTACGTCCAATATAAAGTATATGCAGGACTATGCCGATAAGCATGGTGTGAAGATGCGCCCTCACACAAAGACACATAAAATGTCATATCTCGCTAAGTTGCAGCTTGAAGCAGGTGCGAAGGGCGTTGCGGTTGCAAAAATCGGTGAAGCAGAGGTTTTTGCGCAAAAGGGTATCGACGATATTTTTATCGCAAATGAAATTGTCGGTGAAGATAAACTTAAAAGAATAGCTGAACTTTCAAAGAAAATTACTATTTCTTTCGGGATAGACAGCATTTTCAACGTCAGACAGGCTGAGGAAGTATTTGCGGAAAATAACACTGTTGCCAACGTGCTCGTTGAAATTGAAGTTGGTGAAAACCGTTCTGGTGTGATTGAAAAGTCAGACTTTCAGAATCTCCTCGATGAGCTTAAAAAGTGCAGCCACGTAAAACTCAGGGGTGTATTTTCACACGATGGCAACTCGTATCACGCTAAAGATGCAGATGAGTGCAAGCAGATTTTTATAGATTCACAGATAAGAACGCTTGAGTTTGCACAGATGGCAAGAGATAATGGCTTCGATATCGATACTGTAAGTATCGGCTCGACACCACCATTTATTCTTGGCTTTGACGTTGTTGAAGGTGTCACAGAGGTGCGAATCGGCACGTATATCCTTATGGATGCGTCACAGAGCAACGTTATCGGCACTTTTGACAGATGCGCGGCTACAATTCTTACAACTGTTATCAGCAAGCCGACAGATGAGCGCGTTATCACAGATGCAGGAGCTAAATCTATGACTATGCAGGAGAGAAGTGGCGGTATTTGCGCTACAAAGGGTAAAGGCATAATCAAAAACTCCGGTGGTATAGCGGTTACAAGCGTATACGACGAACACGGCATAATTTACAGCAGAAAATTGCACGAAAACGTTGAGATTGGCGACAAAATCGAGATTTTCCCTAATCACATATGTCCTGTCTGCAATTTATACGATAAAGCATATTTAGTTTCAAATGGAAAAATAATTAAGGAAGTAGAGGTAGATGCTCGTGGCAAAGCAAATTAACCAGATTGAAAAGTTTATTGACTTCAGAAGTGATACAGTAACTCAGCCAACTCCTGAAATGCGTCAGGCAATGGCTGATGCTGTGGTTGGTGACGACGTATATCAGGATGACCCGACAGTAAATCTTCTTGAAGAAACAGCGGCAAAGATTCTTGGCAAACCGGCAGCACTTTTTGTTTCCTCGGGCACAATGGGCAATCAGCTTGCAGTAATGGCGGCTACAAAGCGCGGTGATGAAATCATCATCGGCGAAACGTATCATCTCTTCGAAAGCGAAGTTGGCGGCATCGCTGTTCTTTCGGGTGCACAGACAAGAACACTTCCATTCCCTGATGGTATTCCTGACGTAAAGATGATTGCAGATGCTATCAGAGTCGAAAATATCCACTACCCTGAAACATCCATGATTTGTCTCGAAAATGCAGTGGGCAACGGCAGAGTTGTTCCTGTTGAAACAATGAACGAAATCTATAAGCTTGCAAAGAAGAATAAGATTCACGTTCACGTTGACGGTGCAAGAGCATTCAATGCGGCAGTTGCACTCGGTGTTGACGTGAAGGAAATCACAAAGAATTGTGACAGTATCATGTGCTGTCTTTCCAAGGGCCTTTGCGCACCAATCGGCTCTATCCTGGCAGGTGAAAAGGACTTTATTGAAAAGGCAAGAAAGTACAGAAAGATGATTGGCGGCGGCACACGTCAGGCTGGTATTATTGCGGCGGCAGGCCTTATCGCTATCACAGAAATGACAAAGCGTCTCCACGAAGACCACGAAAACGCACGTTACCTTGCTCGCAAGCTTGCTGAAATCGACTGCATCGAAATCAACCCTGAAGCAGTTGAAATCAATATGGTATTCTGCAAGATCAACAAGTCTGAAAAGCTCCTTAAGGACCTTCCTGCAATGCTTTACAAGAAGGGCATCAAGATCAACGAAGGCTCGTTCCACGGTCAGTTCAGATTCCTCACTTCCAATGATACGTCAAAGGATGATATCGATACTTTCATCGGCGAGCTTATCACTATTTTAGCTGAAAATAAATAATCACAAATTACTGCCTCCCACATAATATGATAATGAAGCATAGCTTTAATATTATTCGGGAGGTAGTTTTATGTCTAATAACAGAATGACGCCTGGTCCTGTGAGCAACTGTCATAGCGCAGGGACAGAAGCTGTATGTGTCAGCACCAGAAAAGTCTATGATTCATGCAAAGACAAAGAATGTCTGCAGGACCTGAGAGTGTATCTCACAAGAAGGTCACAGCAGATTTTTGACGGTTCTATCAGTGTAAAGCCTAAAAATGCAGAGCTTTTGTGGGCGTATATAGACGTGGAGGCTGTTCCGTTCAACAGCGGATTCTATACGGTCAACGTAAGATATTTCTACAGAATCACTGCGGACGCATCCTGCGGTGCAGGCCGACCAAAGGAAATCATAGGTATTGCAACGTACGACAAGAGAACGATTCTCTTTGGCAGTGAAGGTAACGTGCGAATCTTCAGTTCTCTCTATGAGCAGGGATACGATGCGCAGATGACAGAAAAGACCAATCTGCCGGTTGCCGTTGTAGAAGTGGTTGATCCTGTGAT
>JAFYNW010000158.1 GCA_017547995.1 Clostridia bacterium
ACGTCATAAATGCCGTACCCTACGACTGTGTCTTTGTGGCTTTATTGTAGGGGAGGGTCTCTGTGCCCTCCCGCCCTATCCAATGCGCCCCCGACACAACAATTATTCATTTTTCATCATTCACCATTCATTATTCATCAATCCGTAGGGGACGGCGCCCTCGACGTCCCGCAGAGAAAAGTTATAAGTAAAAGTGAATAGTGAAGAAGTGTGGTGTGGCAAAGCCACATTCATTAAGGCGGTACGTCATAAATGCCGTACCCTACGGTTATATCTTTGTGGATTTATTGTAGGGGAGGTGCTTGCTCCTCCCGCTTAATCAATGCAATGCCCGCCCCGACAAAATCCATATCGGACAATTCATTTTTATTGCTTTTTTTCTATGATTATGGTACAATTACAGAATAAGAATATGATAAAAAATGGGTAAATTTACCCATCGGAGATAACTATGAAAATTATCCACATTGCCGGCGGCGGTGACAAGGGCGGCGCGAAAACTCATATTTTCGCCCTGACCAAGCATCTTTCCAAGACAAACGACCTCACTCTCGTTTCCATGCGTAAGGGTGAGTTTCCTGAGGATGCCGTCAAAGAAGGCATAAAAACCAAGATTTTCGACGGAAAAGTCACACTTTTCGATATGTTTGCCCTTGCAAACTATATCCGCAAGGAAAAGCCTGACATCGTCCATTGTCACGGTGCGAAAGCCAACCTTGCAGGCGTTATGGCCAAGCTTATAAGCCCTAAAACGCCTTTCACAACCACAGTCCACAGTGACTACCGCCTCGACTATATGCATTCCCGCATCAAGAAGAATACCTTCGGCGTCATCAATTCTGTCGCCCTTCGTTTCTTTGATTTCTATACCTCGGTTTCCGACAACTTCAAGAAAATGCTCATTGAGCGCGGTTTCAAGGCTGACAAGATTATGCCTATCTACAACGGCCTTGATTTCAACGAAAAAACTCCGCCTTTCGACAAGAAGGCATACCTTCAGGAGATGGGCCTCGACTATACGGGCGACGAGGTTGTCCTCGGTATCGCGGCGCGACTCACTCCCGTCAAGGATATTCCGACACTTCTCAAGGCATTTTCCATCGCATATAAGCAGAATGAAAAGCTTCGCCTCATCATCGGCGGCGACGGTGACAGCACTGATATGCTGAAAAATATGGCTGTCGAATTGGGCATCGACAAGGCTGTCTGCTTCTGCGGCTGGGTAAGCGATATCGGCAAGTTTTTCTCTGCCTGCGATATCGACGTACTCTGCTCGATTTCCGAATCCTTCCCTTATTCCATTCTCGAAGGCATCCGCGCCGGCTGTGCCGTCATCTCCTCCGACGTCGGCGGTGTGACGAATATGATTGACAGCGGCGAAAACGGCTATATTTTCCAGCCGAAGGACTATGAAACCTTCGCACGCGAAATCGTCGACCTCTCTCTCGACAAGGAAAAGCGTGATATTTTCGCCAAAAAGCTTTACGAAAGAGCAAGCAAGCTCTATTCCATCGAAAATATGGCGGCCCGTCAGGAGGAAATCTATAACTGCATCCGCAAGATGAAGTTTACAAAGGGCCGCAAGGGTGTCCTCATCTGCGGTGCTTACGGCCGAGGCAATTCGGGCGACGAAGCGATTCTTGAGGCCATCATCTCCACAATGCGTGAAATCGACGACCTTATGCCGATTACAGTTATGACACGCAAGCCACGCGAAACAGAGGTGCTTCACTTCGTCCGCGGCGTCTATACCTTCAATATTTTTAAGTTTATACCAAGCATGCTGACCTCAAAGCTCTTTATTTCGGGCGGCGGCAGCCTTATCCAGAACGTAACGAGCACCCGCTCCCTGCTTTTCTACCTCTTCTCAATCTGGGCGGCGAAAATCTGCGGCTGCAAGGTGCTTATGTACGGCTGCGGCATCGGTGAGGTCATGGGCAAACTTCCACGCGCCATCACAAAGGCTGTTATCGATAAGTTCACAGACGTAATCAGCGTCCGCGACACCCATTCCCTCGAGGAAATTGCAGGGCTTGGCATCACAAAGCCTGAGGCTATGATTTCGGCAGACCCTGCCTTCTCACTTATCCACAGCGAAGAAAACAAGGTTATGGCATATTTCAACCGCGAAGGCATCGATATCAATAAGAAATATATCTGCTTCTCGGTGCGTTCATGGAAGGATTTCGATAATTTTGAAGTCTATGCAAAGAGCGCCAAGTATGCTTACGAAAAATATGGTTTAGAGACTGTATTTATGCCAATCGAAGTGCCGAAGGACATCGCGCCTTCCGAAAAGGTGGCAAAATATATGACCACACCGTATAAGATTCTCACAAATCCTGAGGATATTCCTCTCATCATCGGCATTATGAAGAAGATGCAGATGGTGTGTGCCGTCCGCCTCCATGCTCTCGTCTTTGCCGCACACGCAGGCGTGCCTTTTGCCGCAACGTCATACGACGTCAAGGTCAAGGGCTTTATGGACGATGCAGGTGCATCGGATAACTGCATTGACCTTCGTGACCTTAATGAAGAATGGCTTTGCAGGGCGATAGATAATCTTATGCAGAAGGAAGTCCGCGAAAAGTATACACAGATTTCCGATAATTTCAAATCCAGAGAGCAGCGCAACAAGGCGAATGCCGCAAGACTGCTCGGCAAGGAGGAAAAATAAAATGCGAAACCCACTTAAAATACCGAAGCACACCGACCCCGAGCTGAAGGAGCTTGAAAGCTCCCTCTATCCGTCGATTCTCGTTGAGCAGACCTCATCTGCCCTGCTCGGTATTGTAAATACAATCGTAATGGGTATGGTTTCCACAGCGGCTCTTGCCGGTGTCGGCCAGATCAATTCGCTCAACACGGTAATTTTCCAGTTCCTCAATGCAATCAGCCAGGGCGGTACGGTTATGGTCGCTCAGGGCATGGGCGCAAAGGACGAGGCGAAAATCAAGCGCAGCTTCGAGCAGGCGTTTATGTCGATTATCCTCCTCAGCCTGACAGTCCTCGCAGTGCTTGCAGTTTTCAAGGACGCAATCCTTCTCGCCCTCTTCGGCGCGGTTGAAGCCGACGTTATGAAGTCAAGTAACGATTACTTTATGGTGGCGATGTTCGCAACACCGCTGTGGGCGGTCTATTATCAGATGGCGGGCGCAATGCGTTCGACAGGCGACACAAAGACACCGATGAAGGCGACAATCGTCATGAACGTCACCAACATCATCTGCTCCCTCTTCTTCTCCGTCGTTATGAAGATGGGCTCGATGGGCGCAGGTATCGCTCTCGTAACAGCGGTTGCGGCGGGCAACGTGGTATGTATCCTCAAGCTTTTACGCAAGGATTACCATCTCTCCCTGCCGAATCTCAGGACATACAAGCCTGATTTTGCTCAGCTCAAGCTTATTTATTCTGTCGGTATTCCAATCAGCATCGAAAGCCTTATGTTCCAGGGCGGCAAGCTCATCGTGCAGGTTTTCGTCTCCGGCATGGGCACAATCATGATTTCCGCATATCAGGTGGGCAATTCCCTTATGTCCCTCATCCAGATTCCACACATTTCCTACAATACCCTTATCGTTACTCTGGTTGGCAGACGCGCAGGTGCAGGCGGCAAGCAGAGAGTATATGACACTCTCGATTTCTTCCTCAGAAAGTCCATCGCCCTCGCCTATTACGTTTCTATCGTCTGCTTCTTCTTCACATACCCTCTCGCATGGATTTTCACACGTGAGCCTGAGGTTATCCGCATCTCAATCGGTCTTATGGCAATCCACGGTGTGTTTATGCCGTTCTGGCCGATAGCATTCAACTCCCCACAGGGCTTCAAGGGTGCGAGAGAGACAAGATATTCCCTCGTCGTCGGCACAGCTTCCATGTGGATTTTCCGTGTGTTCGGCTCATGGTTCTTCGGTGTATTCCTGGGAATGCAGGCATACGGCATCTTCCTCTCCATGTGTCTTGACTGGGTAATCAGAGCATACTTCTACAGAAACTGGTTCCGCAGCGGCAACTGGCTCAAGAACGTAAAGGAAGCGTAAGCTAAACGTTACGTACCCTAAAAAAGCCTTCCCCTTGAGGGGAAGGGGGACCGCTTGCGGTGGATGAGGTGTAGGACGCAGTCCGTTTGTTTGATAGCGTCGCAGACACCACAATGCATCGCAGATGCAATTCATGGCGTAAGCCAATTCATGAAGCTATGCTTCAATTCATGCGTTTACGCAATTCATTTTACAAACAAGTGCATCGCACTGTAAAAATAAGGAGGTCACTATGAAAGAAACATTAAGAGGCTACTATGACACAGCTGAAAGCTACTTCAAGAAGGATTTCACACCGCTTGAAAAGCTCATTATCGGTGCAGTAATCTTTGTTCTCGGCATCACAATCGGCGTTGTTATCGGCGTACTTGCTATGAAGAGCAAGCAGAACAAGGAAGACGATCTCTATCTCGACGACGAATTCGACGATGATTTTGAAGACGACGAATTCGAAATCGAAAACAAGCAGATTCCTGAAAAGGCAACTGAAACAACTATCCCTGAAGAAGAGCTCTTCTCCGATATCGATATTCCACTCGATGGCGAAAAGAAGGCATTCTGGCGCTTCAAGAAATAGCATATACGTAACGGACGGTGTAAACCGTCCGTTTCTATGGTGTACGTGTTTCTATATCGCACTTC
>JAFYNW010000159.1 GCA_017547995.1 Clostridia bacterium
AACTTCAGCACCAGACATTACAGCATACTTTGTGCCGTCCTTAACGAAGAAGAATGTATCTTCGTTAACGAGGTACTTAGCTGTGCCGTTTGTAAACTGCATTTCAGACTTGTCGAACTTGAATGTTGTGTTAGCAGCTGTTGCTTCAACATCTGTGTCGCCTTCGTCAACGAGTGGCTTAAAGTAAACCTTACCATCGTTCATTACGAATTCAACGATCTTGCCTTCACGGCCTGGTACATTTGCCCAAGCGATAGCATTTTCAGCACCTGTTGGAACCTTATATGTGAGCTTTTCACGTGTGCCGTCATTCTTGAGGATGTCAACCATTGTTGTTGTGGACCAACCATCGTTTACTTCAGCAGAGTCGATAACGTAAGCAATGTTTGTCTGGCCGAGTTCGTTACCAGCGATAGCGGAAGAGTAAACAATGTAAGAACCGTCTACAAAGTAATCTCTTGCCTTTGTATCAACTGTGATAGAGGAGAAGCCAGATACCTTGATTGTGGAAAGCTGATAGTTTGCACCATCAATTGTGTAAGTTGGGTTAGAACCGTTAACAACCTTTGTTACAGCGCCTGTAATCTTGTCAACGAGTTCGATGTTTGTGATTTCCTTACCTGTGGAGTAGTCCTTAGTAATCTTAACGATATCGTTCTTAGCAACTGTATCGATGAAGTTTACCTTAGCCCACTTTGTTTCACGGTCAGACTTAGAAGCATCTTCGATTTCGAATGTGCTGTTTGTCATTCTGAGAACATTGTTTGTGGAGTTGATGTAAGAAATCTGATCATATGCTACGGAAGCAATGTGAGCAGCATCCCACTTACCATCGTTGTTGTTGTCGATGAGCTTGAGAGCACGACCATCATTGTTAGCAAAGAAGTTCTTGAGACCATCGTTAGCCTTTGCAACAGAACCTGTTACATAGTCTGTGTAAAGAACGAGTGTATCGTTGAAATCGTCTGCATCGTAGGAAACTGCATCAACTGTTGTGTCAAGAACAACAACATCTTCGTGAGCTGTTACGCCATAGATCTTGGAAGCGTTAGCAAGAGAGCTACCCTTGAAGAGAACTGTTACCTTCTGACCGAGGAGAGCTGGGTCTGCATCGTATTCAAAATCAGCAAAGCCGTTGATCTTGGAGAGCTTGTTCTTGCCGTTTGTGTTGTTAGCTGCATTGTCAATAGCAATGTTAGGTGTCTTAACGAGAACAGTGGATTCACTGTCAAGACCGAGGTCCTGAGCCATGTATGTGATAGCTTCGTTATCGTTGTTGTACATTTCAACAGCTTCGCCGTCTTCGTACTTAACCTTTGTAGCGTTAAGAGCGTTAACGATCATCTGAGCGGACCATTCACGTGTGATAACACCACGTACTGGGAGTTCGTAGTCTACGAAGAAGCCAGCAGCTTCTGCGTCTGCGAGAATGTTAGCATCCCACTTAGCGCCTGTGTAGCCTTCGAGGTCTGCCTTGTAGCCGATAACTACGAGGAGCATCTTAGCGAGTTCAACGCCTGTGAGTGTGCCGTTTGGATTGTACTTACCTTCGCCAACACCAGCAAGAATGCCTGTGGAAGCGCAGTAGTTTACGTAACCTTCGTACCATGCACCTGCTTCAACGTCGGAGAAGATGTTGAGGCCTGTCCAGGATGTAGCGCCGTTATCAACGCCCTTGTTCTTAAGAACGTAGATAATCTTAGCAGCCTGTGCGCGTGTGATTGTGCCGTTTGGTTCGAAATTGCCTGCACCTGTGCCCTGTTCGGAGTAAACACCGAGAGCAACAAGGAGGTTGATTTCGTCCATGAGATCAGCATTGATTGTTGCCTGATCCTTGAAGCTTGCAGCAGAAGCCATCATAGAGAAAGCCATTGCAAGTACAAGAGCAAGAGCAACGATTTTGTTCATTGTTCTCATTTGAGAATCCTCCATATAATATTTTTTACGCATGGTTTTCCCATTGCGCAAGTACATAATATCAAAAGTTTTGGCACTATATTTTGTATAAAAAACCATAGAAAAGAGGTATGAAAATGATATACGGATACGCCAGAGTCAGCACTTTAGGGCAGGCAAAGGACGGAAACAGCATTGAAGCGCAGGAAAAAATGCTCCGCGACAACGGTGCGCAGGTCATTTTTGCCGATGCATTCACCGGAACCAAGAGCAATAGGCCTCAGTTCACCAAACTTCTGAGTCAGCTTCAGCCGGGCGACACCCTCATTGTGACCAAGCTTGACCGCATTGCACGAAGCACACAGCAGGGCTGTCAGCTTGTCCGTGACTTGCTCGACCGCGACGTCCGCATCAACGTTCTCAACCTCGGAATTATGGACAACACCCCCACGGGCAAGCTCATCCGCACCATACTTTTCGCCTTCGCCGAGTTCGAGCGCGATATGATTGTCGAGCGTACTATGGAGGGCAAGGCCATCGCACGCGAGCGCGAAAATTATCGCGAAGGAAGGCCCAAAAAGTGCGTAAAAGACTTCGAAAAGGTGCAGAAAAAGCAAAAAACAGGTCAGATTTCGGTCAAATCTGCCTGCGAAGAATTACATATCAGCAAAAGCCAATGGTATCGGCTGTGCCGTGAAAACGTCTATATATAATGTAAGAAGGAGTTATCCACAGTTTCCCCACATATT
>JAFYNW010000018.1 GCA_017547995.1 Clostridia bacterium
ATATATCAACGAGAAGGACAGAAGCGATATCATCTTCGGCATCAGAAACGGCATCGACTTTGTGGCGGCATCCTTCGTGAGAAATGCCGACGACGTAAAGCAGGTGCGCGCACTTCTCGATGAAAACGGCGGTGAGGATATCGAAATCATTGCGAAAATCGAAAACCGCGAGGGTGTTGACAACGCCCGTGAAATCCTCCGCAGCTGCGACGGCATTATGGTTGCACGAGGCGACCTCGGTGTTGAAGTGCCATTCTACGAATTGCCTGAAATCCAGAAGAATCTTGCTGAGCTTTGCCTCAAGATGGGCAAAAAGTGCATCACGGCAACTCAGATGCTCGATTCCATGATTAAGAATCCTCGTCCTACGAGAGCGGAAGTAAGTGACGTAGCAAACGCGGTATTCGACCACACCTCCGCAGTTATGCTTTCGGGCGAAACAAGCATCGGCAAGTATCCTGTCGAAACTGTACGCGCGATGGTGCAGATTGTCAAGAATGCCGAAAGCAGCATCGACTACACAAGCAAGCATATCGGCAAACTTGACGAGACAAACGACATCACTTCCGCCATCTCCCACGCGACTGTAAGCTCGGCACACGACCTTGATGCGGCGGCGATTATCGCGATTTCCACTTCCGGTTATACTGCAAAGATGGTGTCCTCCTATCGTCCGATGACAAGAATTATCGGCGGCACTGCAAACCGCAGAGTTTACTACAAGCTGAGCCTTTCATGGGGTGTCACACCGATGATGATGGCTATGAAGATGGAAAGTGAGCCGCTCTGGAGCGCTGTTACAATGAAGGCTGAGGATATGGGTTACATCAGAAAGGGCGACCTTATCGTGCTGACAGCAGGCCTGCCAATCGGCATCCCGGGCACAACCAATACAATGAGAATTGTAAAGGTTGATTAAGTTATATATTGAAAAAGCCACCCAATCGGGTGGCTTTTGTTGTTTTATTCGCAGTAAAAACAATCGTCTTTCCATTTGTATGGATTATTTTCGATATATTCTGCTATTTTGAGATAATCTTCTTCACCGCGTATAACGTGGTCGTGAAAAAGCTTTTGCCATATAGGATATCCAACCTTTTTGGTGATATATCCCTTCATCTGTTGAACTACTCTGGATATTGTAGGGGCGACCACTGGTCGTCCGCCTCTGTCAATGCGTAACAAAATATGCACGTGATTAGGCATGACCACATATTTATCGACAAATACTGTGTCATAATGTTTTGATATTTCATTGATTGCCTCATCAACATACTTTCCGTTTGGAGTCAGCCGAATCTCATACGGACGACCAATGGTCGCCCCTACGTTTACGTCTGCAAGTATACATTTCATATCTTTGACACACAATGTTATAAAATACACTCCATCCGAGCTGTAGTCATATTTATTCAATCTGTTTGGCTTTCTCTTAGGCTTTTCCATAAGTACCTATTCAACCGACTTCAGGGATGATACCATATCGACCTTTTTGAGGCGCTTATACATTGCGCGGTCGACGACGAGGGTGAATACCATTGTCAGCACACCCGCCCAGAGATATGTATCCCATCTTATCGCCGGATTGAACATAACCATATCGACCTCGGCTGTGGCTACGATAAACCGCAGGAATGGCACGCCGAGAAGCAGACCTGCCACCATGCCCATAAAGGACGAGATGAAGCTTTCGCGCGAAACGTAGCTTGAAACCTCGTTGTCATAGAAGCCGAGCACCTTGATGGTTGCGATTTCTCTGATTCGCTCCTCAACGTTGATGTTGGCAAGGTTATAAAGCACAACGAATGCCAGCGCACCTGCCGCAACGATGATGACGATGACGATATAGTTAAGACTGCCCACAAGCTCGCGGAATTTATTGCCGCTTTCCTCGCTGAAGCCGAAGCCGAGAATATTGTTGTTATCCAGCAGACGGGTTGCGAAGGCATCCTTGTCGATATCCTCACCCAATTCCATGAGGAAGGCATTCGTCACAAGGCTGTCACCCGTGAGATTCTCATAGGTGTCTTTGGTTAGATAGACGTAATGGGAAACGTAGTTTTCCGTG
>JAFYNW010000004.1 GCA_017547995.1 Clostridia bacterium
GAAAAGGCATACTATCTCCGCGGCCGCAACGCAAAGCCAAAGACAATGTCAAAAAATGCCGATATTCAGGAATATCTTGCGGCAACAGGCCTTGAAACTCTGTTCGGCGCACTTTATTTCGAAGGCAAGCAGGAGCGTATCGAAGAGCTTTTCGCCCTCTGCATCGAGGTGCAGGAGGGTAAAGTTGAGAATATTTAAGTTTTTTCTCACCATTATTCTCATAGCAGGTCTGCTTGTGGGCTATGCCTTCAAGGTCGAGCCATTCCGCCTTGTGACAGAGGAGCTTGAGCTTGAAAGTCCGTTTGTGCCTGCCGGCACGAAGGTGGCGGTCATCAGCGACGTCCATCTTAAAGAAGACTTCGGCACAAAGTACCTGCGTACGGCGGTAAACAAAGTCAACGGGCAAAAGCCTGATGCGGTGCTTTTCCTCGGCGACCTTTTCGATAACTACGAAACCTGGGACGGCGATGACAACGAGGTCATCACAGCCCTTGCCAATATCAAGGCCGATATCAAGCTTTGCGTCTACGGCAACCACGATTACGGCGGCAAGGCACAGTGGGCGTACAAGGACGTGATGGAAAAGGCAGGCTTCACGATTCTCAGGAATGAGGACGTGATGACAGAGCTTGGCATCAGATTCTACGGCGCTGACGACTATATCTTCGGCGAGAAAGCCGAAAGATTCAGCTTTGACAGAAACAGCTTTGATTTTGCCCTTGCACACGTGCCTGCAAGCGTGGAAAACGTGGAAAACTACGATATTTTCATCGCAGGACACAGCCACGGCGGCCAGGTCAAAATACCTTTCGTCGAGCCTTTCTGGGTGCCGAATGGTACACTTAATTACTATGGCGGAGAGTATGAGCAGGAGGATGGCTCACTCATTTATATCAACCGCGGGATAGGCACTTCGGTGTTGACTGTGCGATTTGGCGCAGTGCCCGAAATAACTATTTGTAAATTTTCGTAAAAAACTGTTGAAAGTTGAACGAAAATAGGTTAAAATAAACATAGCAACATTTTGTTTTTTATTCATTTTATACAAATATAGAAATAGAGGATGTGTAATTATGACTTCCAAGTTTTTCAATGGGATAATCACAGATATGAAGGGCGTGTCCAGTGAGGACATCGGTGTTGTCGACCAGTACGGCAGCATTGTAGCCTGCACAGATGAAAATAAGAAGGGCACTATGCTCACAGAAGCATTGACTTTCTTTATCGGCGGCGAAAAGACAGGCGTGACAAAGGACTATACTTACAGCCTTATCGAAGGCTACGGCGGAGACGTAAACTACGCTGTATTCGTAGCGGGCACAAGCGAAGGCAGCCAGGTTGTATGCCGCGCTGTAACAGTTGCAATCAACAACAGCAAGTATCTCTACGATGAAAAGTACGACAAGGAATCCTTCATCAAGAAGGTTATCTTCGATAACATTCTTCCAACAGATATCTTCATCAAGGCGAGAGAAATGAACTTCACAGAAGACACAAAGCGTGTTTCCTACCTCGTCAAGACAGAAGAGCCTGCTCAGCTTACAGATATCGTGCGTGAGCTCTATCCTGACAAGCAGACAGACTTCGTCATCACAGTTTCTGAAAATCAGGTTGCTTTCGTAAAGGAAATCAAGCTCGGCTCCCAGAAGGAAGTTATCGCAGTTGCAAAGAAGATTTCCGAAGGCCTCGAAGAGCTTCAGCTCGAGCACATCATCGGTATCGGTACAGTCGTCACAAACGTAAAGGACATCTCCCGCTCCTTCAAAGAAGCACAGGTTGCCGTTGACGTAGGACGCGTATTCAACGATGATTCCACAATCATGAGCTTCAACTCCCTCGGTATCGGCCGTCTTATCTATCAGCTTCCAACAACACTCTGCGATATGTTCCTTTCCGAAATCTTCAAGAAGGGTGCTATCGACGCTCTCGATGAAGAAACTCTCACAACAATCATCAAATTCTTTGAAAACAACCTCAACCTTTCCGAAACAGCGAGAAAGCTTTTCGTTCACAGAAATACTCTCGTTTACCGTCTTGAAAAAATCAAGAAGATCACAGGCCTTGACATCCGTGAATTCGATAAGGCGGTAACTTTCAAGGTTGCTCTCATGGTTCAGAAGTATCTCGATTCCGCAAAAACAAGATAGGTGATTTTTAATGATCAGACTCAGCGAAGTTTTTAAGACCTATGACAACGGCACGAAAGCCCTCAAAGGTGTGTCGCTGACTATCGAGGACGGCGAATTTGCATTCATCGTCGGTCCTTCCGGCTCGGGCAAGTCGACTATCATCAAGCTTCTTGCCGCAGAGCACAAGCCTACGTCGGGCAAGGTCAATATCAATGGCTATGACGTGGGCTCAGTTCCACAGCGCGAAATTCCATATTTAAGAAGAACAATCGGTGTCGTTTTCCAGGACTTCCGTCTCATCGAAAAGAAGACTGTCTATGAAAACGTTGCCTTTGTTATGCGTGCAGTCGGCGCGCCTTCCCGCGTCATCAGAAAGCGCGTGCTTTACGTCCTCGACCTTGTAGGCCTTCTCCATAAGCAGAGAAGATATCCTACAGAGCTTTCGGGCGGTGAGCAGCAGCGTGTTGCCATTGCGCGTGCACTCGTAAATAATCCTAACGTAATCATTGCCGACGAGCCTACGGGTAACCTTGACCCTGCCCGCTCTCTCGAGCTTATGATGCTCTTTGAAAAAATCAATTCGCTTGGTACAACCGTCGTGGTTGTAACTCACGAAAAGGAGCTTGTTGACCAGTTCGCAAAGCGCGTTATCGCAATCGACGGCGGTATGGTCATCAGCGATAAGGAAGGAGGATACTATGAAAGCAAAGTTCAGACGTCTCAGAACTAATCTTGCATACTTCCTCTGCGAAGGCTTCAAGAATATCTTCGTCAATGGCTTTATGTCCTTTGCCGCTATGAGCGTTCTCGCAGCCTGCCTCCTCATCACAGGCAGCTTCACTCTTGTCGCATATAACATCGGCGTAATCATCGAGGATTTGGAAAGCCAGAATGAAATCGCCGTCTATATCGACGATACAGTCTCCCGTGAGGAAGCAATCAAGCTGGAATATCAGCTGAAAAAGATAGAAAATATCGCAACAGTTGAGTTTGTGCCGAAGGAAGATGCCTTCGAGGATTATCTTGAGGAATTGGGCGATGATGCCTATATCATCGAGGACCTCCGCGAAGACAACCCTCTCCGTGACGGCTATAAAATCACGATGAAGGATATCTCGCTCCACGGTGAAACAGTAAAGGACATCGGCAAAATTGCAGGTGTCGGCGAAACAATCAGCCGTAAGGACATCTCCGACAAGCTGCTCAACATCAAAAACGTCGTTTATGCCATCTCGATGACACTCATCGCACTTCTCGGTGGTGTGTCACTCTTTATCATTTCCAATACAGTCCGCCTCGCTCTCTTCTATCGCCGCGACGAAATCGCGATTATGAAGATGGTCGGCGCAACAAACAGCTTTATCAGAATGCCGTTTATCATTGAAGGCGCGGTAATCGGCCTTCTCGGCGGTGTGGTTTCATACTACGCTCAGTTCTTTGTGTATAAGTACATCTCTGAAAAGCTTGTTGCAGGTGCAGGCTTCCTGCAGGTAGTGCCTTTCGACGTATTCTCAGGCACACTCTTTACCTGCGTGGCAGCGGCAGGCGTTATAATCGGCCTCATCGGCTCGGTATTCACAATCCAGAAATTCATGAAAGTGTAGTCTGTTTATTGTGCAGACGCACAATAAAGTTATATTCGCATACGCGAGTTATATTGTTTCACAGTTATATTTGCCTTAGGCAAGTTGTATTGCCGTTGGCAGTTAATGTATCTGCGATGCATTTGTTAAGCGGGAGCGGCAAGCAGCTCCCCTACATTTTTATCATATATCGAGCAGTAACCCACCCCAACCTGTCCATTTGTGAGGAACGAACACACAAGGGGTCCAGGGGTGTCCCCTCTGGTCGATAGAGGGTCCGGGAGAACGAAAGTCCCGGGGCATCTTTGCTTCTTTTGGGCAAACATAAAGAAGTCGTCGAAGACGTCCCTCGA
>JAFYNW010000160.1 GCA_017547995.1 Clostridia bacterium
CGCAACGCGATACGTACCAATGGTACGCGATATATAAATGCGATATATCACTTATCGTGATGCGATACGTTGCCGAGGCATACGCTGTTGTGTCTCCGACGGATTGGATAAGATGCCCCGAAAGGCTACACCTCATCCACCGCTGAAGCGGTCCCCCTGTCTTTACACAAGGGGAAGGCTTGGGATTTACTTTTTTTAGTTTGCTGCAGGTGCTTCTGTTGTAACAGGGTCGATGTTTGTGAAGTTGCCGAAGCGGTCAACTGTATACTGCTGAGGCTGTGCGGCATATTCACGTGCAACTTCGAGAGCCTTTTCCATCTGCTTATCCACGAATACGTCGATGCCGAATTCGTCCGGCTCCATTACGTTATATACTTCGTGGTCAGGTGCGAGGCCGACTACGTCGTAGTCATCGTGGCCCGGAGCGATAAGCTCAATACCGTTGATAACGGCAACAGAGCCGTCAGGAAGAGAAACGTGATACTGTCCTCTTGCCTTGCCGTAGGTTGTGTCACCGACGCTTTCCGCATAGCCGAGGCCTGTGAGAGATGCGATTACAATCTCAGAAGCGGATGCTGAGCTGGAATCCTGAAGAATGATGATTTTATTGAGTCTTACGCCCATACCGTCTGACTTATAGAAGTTCATATCATACTGACCGTTGATTTTCGTTCTTGTCATAAAGTAAGTCACGTCTTCATCAGGAATAAGTCTGTTGATGAGATTGAGCGCCATATTCACTTCGCCGCCAGGATTTCCGCGGAGGTCGAGAATAAGTGCTCTTGTGTTGGCTTCAACCATGTCCTGAAGTGCAAATACAAAGTCGAGATACGCCTGAGTGTCTGCAAATCTTGTAAGGTCCATATAGAAGATGCCGTCTTCAAGAACTTCACTTGCAAAGTTGGAAACCTTGATGAACTTACGTGTGAGAGTTCTTGTTATGTAAAGGTCCTTGCCGTTTTCTGTTCTCTTGACAGTGACCGTTACTTTTTTGCCTTCCTCGCCTCTGATTACATTGGCGAGCTTTGCGATAGTAGTATTGGAATAATCCTTTCTGTCAACGTAGACGATAAGATCGCCCGCCTTGAAGCCTGCTTCTTCAGCAGGAGAGCCCTTTGTCACAGCTGTGATACGGACGGACGTGCCGTACTGCTCCATTGTAACGCCGATGCCTACGTAGTTATCGTTTGTAGGATAAGCTTCTTCGTAGTTGCCGGCAGGCACGTAGAGGGAGTATCTGTCATACTGGCTCAACATAAGATGCATGAACTGATTATAGAATGCATCGTTTTCAAGCATAAGCTTGAATGCGTCCATCATCGGCTCGTCCTGTGAGCCGACGGAGATGCTGTAATCCTTCATGAACTCTTCGACAGCAAGGATATTCTCAAGCTTTTCCTCTGCTGTGAGAGCGAGGGACGAGATGGCCATTGAAACCATCATTGCCATAGCCAGAAAGGCTGAAATTATTCTTTTTTTCATTGTTTCCTCAACTTTCATCGTGGCAGGTGCCACGGGTGATCCGCTATATATTATATAATGTATAGCGGAATATAAATGTTCGCGAGCGAACGTGATATACAATTTCGCTGTGCGATACGTTTGCCGTTGGCAAACATTGTTGTGTGACAAAGTCACGTTAAAGTAAGACAACCCTTCCACCATCTTACGATGGTCCCCCTCCCCTTACACAGGGGAGGCAGGGATTATTTATATTACATCTGTTCTGGTGCTGTTACACCGAGGATGGAGAGTGTATTCTTGATAACAGCCGCTGCGCACTTGATTGCGTATACACGTGCATCACGTACTTCCGGCTGTGCGTCCTTGATACGGCTTACACCGTAGAACTTATGGAATGCAGATGCAACGTTGATTGCATATCTGTTAAGACGAGCTGGTTCTCTGTCGTTAGCTGCGAGACGGATTTCTTCAGGAAGCTTTGCAACTTCTCTGATGAGGTCGAGCTCTTCCTTGCTTGTGAGGAGGGAGAGGTCTGGGTTTGCGTTTACTGCGATGCCTTCGCGTTCGAGGTTAGCGAGGATGGAGCAGATTCTTGCGTGTGCATACTGGCAGTAGTAAACAGGGTTTTCGCTGTCCTGTCTTACTGCAAGACCGAGGTCGAATTCGAGATGTGTATCAGCTGCACGGCTGTTGAAGAAGTATCTTGCTGCGTCGCAGGAAACTTCGTCGAGAAGGTCTGTGAGAGTGATGCTCTTACCTGTTCTCTTGGACATACGTACAACTTCGCCGTCACGCATAAGACGAACGAGCTGCATGAGAACGATTTCGAGACGGTTTGTGCCGTCGAGGTGGAGAGCGTCGAGAGCAGACTTGAGTCGTGCTACGTGACCGTGGTGGTCTGCACCCCAGATGTTGATAACCTTGTCGAAGTGACGGTTAGCAAACTTTTCTCTGTGGTATGCGATGTCTGCTGCAAAGTATGTGTAGAAGCCGTTGCCGCGCATGAGAACGTCGTCCTTTTCGCAGCCGAATGCTGTGCTCTTGAGCCATACAGCGCCGTCCTGTTCGTATGTGAAGCCGTTAGCTGTGAGCATATCAACAGTTTCCTTGACGTAGCCTGTGTTGTGGAGCTGGGATTCGAAGAACCATACGTCGTAGTTGATGCCGTAACGTGCAAGGTCGGACTTCATCTTAGGGATGTTCTTGCCGAGGCCGTATTCAACGTACTTTGCAAATCTTTCCTTTTCGTCGAGATTCTTGAGGGAATCGCCGTGCATATCGTAGAGTTCCTTAGCGATAACCTTGATGTCTTCGCCATGGTATGCGTCTTCAGGAAGTGGATGAGCTTCTTCGCCTTCGAGAATCTGCATATATCTTACGTTGATGGAGTTTGCAAACTTATCGATCTGGTTACCGGCGTCGTTTACGTAGAATTCCTTTGTAACGTCGTTGCCTGCCCATGCGAGAACGTTTGCAAGGGAGTCACCGAGAACACCGCCGCGAGCGTTACCCATGTGCATAGGGCCTGTTGGGTTTGCAGAAACGAATTCAACCATAATCTTCTGTGGGTTTTCGTTTGCAAGCTTACCGTAGTTTTCAGCTTCTTCGTTGATGTTTGTGAGAACGTCTGTAAACCACTTCTGACCGAGGCGGAAATTGATAAAGCCAGGGCCGAGAATTGTGATGGATTCATAGTAGCTGCCTTCGAGCTGAGCGTTCTTTGCGATAGCTTCAGCAATCATCTTAGGAGCCTTGCCGATAATCTTTGTGTTCTGGAGAGCAAAGTTGGAAGCATAGTCACCATGTGCGAGATCCTTTGGGATTTCGATTACAGGAGCCTTTACTTCTGCCTGTGGAAGCTCACCGTTCTGAGCAGCTGTATTGTACGCAGCGAGAATGATATCTGCTGCCTGCTTCATAGCATTCTGAATGTGATTCATATTTCCTCCGCTTTATTTTTCTTTTACGTTTATTTTAAGTTGATTTTTGCCGATGTAATTATGGTCGAGCTCAAGGGAATAGTAAACCGAGATATCCCCGCCCTTTTCCATCGTGAGATTGCTTTCGATCTTGTCTGTATTGACTGTGAGCGTAAGCGGGCCGTAAGGCGTATTATAAAGGGAAACGTGCTGTTTCTTCTCTTCAAAAAGCATATTGGATGGGAACTTGCCCGTTCTGAGTACGTTTATCGAATCGCGGCTGACGCGGATTGTGGTTTTTGTGTCCGGCATACCTGTCAGTTCCGATTCCTCGTACACGAGGAAAAGCGAGCCGCCCTTCTCATAGAGCGTACCGCTTGTCACAAGCTCGGAGTTATCCTTATCCATGTTTTGAAAATCCTGCTCTCCCCTTATAGAAATGAGAACTTCTTTTTTCATCTGATACCTGCTTCTTGTGTGAAATCTATATGTAAGTCTTATTATCGACACACTATTTTAAGGCACGACAAAAAGAGCTCATACATACTCACTATGCATTATATCACATCTTTCAATAAAAGTAAAATTTTATTTGCATTTTTTTATTATTATGTTATAATATAAACATAAAATAAAAATGGAGATGTATGGTCTCCATACTACATCAAATTCATTATATGGAGGATAGATGATGAAAGTACAATTCACTGAAACTGTTTTGCGTGACGCGAACCAGTCTCTCATCGCAACTCGCATGCCAATCGACGACTTCCTTCCAATCCTGGAAAAGATGGACCAGGCTGGCTACTATTCCCTTGAATGCTGGGGCGGCGCTACATTCGACAGCTGCCTTCGTTACCTCAACGAAGATCCATGGGAAAGACTCCGCAAGATCAAGAGCGTTGTAAAGAACACAAAGCTCCAGATGCTCCTTCGTGGTCAGAATATGCTCGGCTACAAGCACTACCCAGACGACGTAGTACGTGCATTTATCCGTAAGGCTGTTGAAAACGGTATCGATATTATCCGTATCTTCGACGCACTCAACGACCTTCGCAATATCGAAGTTGCTGTTGATGAAGCTGTAAAGTGCGGCGCACACGTTCAGGGTGCTGTTTCCTACACAACAAGCCCAATCCACACACTCGAAAACTACGTTGAACTCGCAAAGAACATGGAAAAGATGGGCTGCCACTCTATCTGTATCAAGGATATGGCTGGTATCATGGGTCCACAGGAAGCTTATGACCTCGTTTCTGCTATCAAGAAGGCTGTCAAGCTCCCAATCGTTCTTCACACACACTCCACAACAGGCCTTGGCCCAATGACACTCCTCAAGGCTGTTGAAGCTGGCGCTACAACAATCGACACAGCTATCTCCTGCCTCTCCGGCGGTACAGCTCAGCCAGCAACAGAATCCATGCACTATGGTCTCAAGCAGATGGGCTATGATTCCGGTCTTAACGAAAAGCTCCTCAAGGAAATCAACGACTTCTTCCGCCCAATCAAGGCAAAGTTCGAAGAATCCGGTCAGCTCACAACATACGTTCTCGGTACAGAAACAGACGCTCTCGTTTACCAGGTACCAGGCGGTATGCTTTCCAACCTTATTTCTCAGCTCAAGGGCCTCGGTGCTTCCGACAAGCTCAACGACGTTCTTGCTGAAGTTCCAAAGGTACGTGCAGACCTCGGCTACCCACCACTCGTAACTCCATCTTCCCAGATGGTTGGTGTACAGGCTACACAGAACGTTCTTATGGGCGAACGCTATAAGACAGTTACTAAGGAAATCCAGGCTTACCTCAGAGGCGAATACGGCCGTGCTCCTGGCGAAATCAACAAGGACCTCCAGAAGAAGGTTCTCGGCGACGAACAGCCAATCACATGCCGCTTTGCTGATCTTCTCGAACCAATGATGGAAAAGACAGCTAAGGAACTCGGCTCCAAGGCTAAGAACGAAGAAGACGTTCTCTCTTACATTGCATTCCCACAGGTTGCTGAAAAGTTCTTCGAAGCTCGCGAAGAAAAGGAAAGAAATACAGTCAAGTACACAATCAAGGAAATCTAATCAAGGAGGATTTTTGTTATGACATTAGGTGAATCCCTGATCCTCTCCGTTGTTGGTTTCGGTGTTGTTCTCGGCGTTCTCGGTCTTCTTGCTTTGTTTATCAAGGCTATGGCAAGAGCTCTCTACAAGAAGGAACAGGCTGCTGCTCCTGCTGTAAAGGAAGTTGTTAAGGAAGAAGCACCAGTTGCTCCTGCAAAGGATCCTAACAAGGTTGAACTTCCAGCTGATACATCCATGGGTCAGCTCGACCTTCACGACGTTTCCGACAGAGATGCTGCTCTCATTATGGCTATCGTTGCAAACAAGCTTGACGCTCCGCTCAACACACTTGTTTTCAAATCAATTAAAGAGGTGAAATAACTATGAAATATATTGTAAGTTTGAATGGTAAAGACTACGAAGTAGAAGTAGAAAAGGGCGAAGCAATCCTCGTTGACGTTCGCGATACACCAGTTGCTGCTCCTGTTGCAGCTCCAGCTCCTGTTGCTGCGGCTCCTGCTGCTGCACCAGCTGCTGCTCCAGCTCCTGCTGCTGTTACTGCAGTTGCAGGTACAAAGGTTGAAGCTCCACTCCCAGGCGCTGTTATCGAAGTTAAGGTATCCCAGGGTCAGGCTGTCAAGGAAGGCGACGTTCTCTTTGTAGTAGAAGCTATGAAGATGGCTAACGATATCACAGCACCTTGCGCAGGTACAATCGCTCAGGTTGCAGCATCCAAGGGTCAGCAGCTCAATAAGGGTGATCTCCTCGCTGTAATCTCCTAATTTCCCTTAGGAGGCAAACTACATGAATATTCTTGATACTTTATCGAACCTTGCTATGAGCTCCGGCATTGTTGCTATGACATGGCAGCAGGGCGTTATGATTATCGTAGCTTGCGTTCTTCTCTATCTCGCGATCAAGAAGGAATTTGAACCACTTCTCCTTCTTCCTATCGCATTCGGTATGCTTCTCGCTAACCTTCCTCTCTCCGGTATTATGGAAGAGGGCGGCGTTCTGAAGTATCTCTACACAGGCGTTAAGACATCCATTTTCCCATGTCTTATCTTCCTTGCAATCGGCTCAATGACAGACTTCGGTCCGCTCCTTGCCAACCCAGCCAGCCTCCTTCTTGGTGCTGCAGCTCAGCTCGGTGTTTACATGGCGTTCATCCTTGCAATCATCCTCGGCTTCACACCTCAGGAAGCTGCTTCCATCGGTATTATCGGCGGCGCTGACGGTCCTACTGCTATCTTTGTTACAACAAAGCTCGCTGACCATCTCCTCGCTCCGATTTCCGTAGCTGCTTACTCCTACATGGCTCTTATCCCTCTCATTCAGCCTCCTATCATGAAGGCTCTCACAACTGAGAAGGAAAGAAAGATCGAAATGAAGGAACTCAGAACAGTTTCCAAGACAGAGAAGATTCTCTTCCCTATCGCAGTTACAATCGTTTGCGTTCTTCTCATTCCATCCGTTGCTCCGCTTCTCGGTATGCTCATGCTCGGTAACCTCTTCCGTGAATCCGGCGTTACAGGCAGACTTTCCGATACAGCTCAGAATGCTATGTGTAACATCGTAACTATCATGCTCGGTACTTGCGTTGGTGCTACTGCTAACGGTGCTGTCTTCCTCAGAGCTGACACTCTCAAGATTATCGCTCTCGGTCTCACAGCTTTCGCATTCTCCACAGCAGGTGGCGTTATGTTCGGTAAGCTCATGTGCAAGATCACAAAGGGCAAGATCAACCCACTCATCGGTGCTGCTGGTGTTTCCGCAGTTCCAATGGCTGCTCGTGTAGCTCAGGTTGAAGGCCAGAAGTACAACAAGAGCAACTACCTCTTGATGTTCGCTATGGGTCCTAACGTTGCAGGTGTTATCGGTTCTGCTGTTGCAGCCGGTTACCTCCTCTCCATGTTCGGCGGCTAATACTTAAAACAAGACAAAACACTCCACAATCTGTGGAGTGTTTTTTTGTATAAAGAAAACCATGCGATAGTCGCGTGGTTCAAAAGAGCTTAAGCGGTGATCAGAAATAGCCTTCCCCTTGAGGAGAAGGTGGCAGCCGTAGGCTGACGGATGAGGTGTTTTGTAGGGACTGGCGTCCTCGACAGTCCGAAAAAATAAAAGGAAAGCCTGTCGAGCGCATAGCGGATAAGATTTTCTGTGCGGTAAGTCTTATCAGAGAGCCTTATTGACATAAGGCGGCCCCCGGCGGCTCATTTTGTGCGGACAAAATGAGAGTTAGCCGCAAACTGGTCCACGCAGTTTGATCACGGGACCGAGGGGAGCACCCCTGGACCCCCTTGTGTGTTCGTTCCTCACAAATGGACATATTGGAAAGGTTACTGCTCCATTTATGGGTAGCAAGTAATCCCATGCATGGCCGACAGGCCAATTATATGCACACTTGTGTGCCGCTTGCATCATTAGGGCTATTTCCGAAAAACCACCTGCTATGCGGGTAGATATTTATTGTTTGCTTTTTTGACGAATAGTGCTATAATGAATATATATAAAACAATTCTTCTGAATAAGGAGGAAAATATATGAGCGAAACACAAAAAAAGAAAGGAATTCCTTTGGGTGCAATCGCATCAAGACTTGCTGCCGCCCTTATTGGATGGGCGGTACTCACAATGGTGAATATGCTTCCGCTGTGGCTCGAATGTCCTGTTGTTGAAAAACTGAAGATTTCAGGCGGTTATGATGTGAACATCATGGAAGAGCACACCTTTGATGTGGGTCTTTTCGGCAAAAGACTGGCCGAAAACGGCAATCTTTCTGCCGGCGGCAAGCTGATTTCCAACGACAATGCGGCTTACTATTCTCTTGATAAGGTAATCTGTCAGCTTGACCTTGAAAAGATGGAATCCCGCGACCTTGAGGGCAAGGCACTTTATGAACCCCACTTCTGTGACGATGAAGTCTATCTCAGCACAGCGTATCTCGCCGAGGTGGCAGTAGGCAGACTAGGTGACGGCTCGCCTCAGAGCTTCGACGAAAAATGGTATGATGAAATCAATACCTTTGACAAGGTACAGCTTACACTGTTCAACCTGCTGAAAAAGAGTGAAACAGAAGAGCTTTCAACTGCTGAAATGGCAAAGCTCGTCGGCTATACAATCCACGGAGATATCGCAGGTTGGGATGGCGAAAATGCCTGGTTCTGTGTTACAGGACTTCCCGGACAGATTGTCTTCCAGAAATACAATGAAAAGGGCATCGTCGACGTAATTCCAGGCTCGTGCACCAAACCAGGTACTGCAATGGTGACAGGCAATATTGCCATCTATAAGGACGGAGGACTTCTCAAGACGCTGAATCTTGAAACGTTCGAGGAAAAAACAGTAAATGATCCTGCTCATCCTGTAGTTTATTTCAACCATATGAGCCTTGACGGACATCGCATTCTGGTCTGGATTGGCACGGACGGAATGCATACTCTCGACCTTGACCACGGCAATATCAACTTCGTCGAAGGCGACTGGTACAGCGATTATCGCGGACTTTATATATGGAAAAATCATATAATCGCCCTGAGAAGTGACCGCGGATTCTATAAGTGGTCGTATACTGTTTAAGGAGGTGCGGATATGTCTGAAAAAAATAAAAAACTTTTACTGTACCTCAATATAGGTACCTCTGGCTTACATATTTTTGTCGGTCTTATCGCAGGCCTGCAGAATTGCCCTATACGCGAATTGGGTGTATTATTTACAGTTCTCGGTATTATGGCTTTTGTCAGCGTAATCGGGGCGGCATTTATTCATCCTCTGATGGTAATACCTTCGCTTATCGGCATAATTGTCCCGGGAATGCTTGCTGCTGTTATTGTAAAGATTGTACTGACAGGTGCGATACTGGCAATGATTTTAGCGCCTGGCGCAGCTGTATATGAAATACTCAAAACCATCGCAATGATGTACGGATTATAAAACAAAACTCTCCACAATATGTGGAGAGTTTTTGTTTTATGCATTTTCTTTTGCGGAAAGAGCTTCGATGATTTCATAGACTTCAAGCAGGCGCATTTCTGCCGCGTCCTTTGCCTCTGCAATCTTTGCAAGGCGCTCGTAGTCTGTGGCATACTGCTCTTCTTCCTTTGCAAAGAAATCGAGCTCACGCTCGAGCTTTTTCGCCTCGTTTTCAGCGTCCTTGAGCTGCTTTTTCTCGTTATAGGAAAGTCCCTTACGCACCTTTTCAGGCTTTGGAACTTCGACTTTTTCTACCTTTTCCACCTTTGGAGCAGGCACAAGGTCGGCCTTTCTGCGCTCCATAAAGGATGCAAACTCATCGTAAGAGCCGACGAAGTCGATGATTCCGCCATCCTCAACCATCCAGATACGTGTTGCAAAGCGGTTGATAAAGTATCTGTCGTGGGAGACGAAGAGCATTGTTTCTGTAAACTCATCGAGGGAATCTTCAAGCCACTGGCGGGACGCCATATCGAGATGGTTTGTAGGTTCGTCGAGGAAGAGTGTATTGATCTGATCATTCATAAAGAGGCACAGACGGAGACGTGTCTTTTCACCGCCCGAAAGGACGGAAACCTCCTTGAATACGTCTTCACCGAGGAAGCTGTATGCCGCAAGGCGATTTCTGCACTCTGCTGTAGAAAGATTGGATTCATAGAGAAGTGTATCGAGCACTGTGCGCTCAGGGTGGTCAAACTTGATTTCCTGTGGCAGGAAGCCGACCTTAAGCCCTGCGCCTTCGATAACCTTGCCGGAAAGCGGCTCGAGCATACCGAGAATTGTCTTGAGAAGGGTTGTCTTGCCGCAGCCGTTGTCACCCATAATGGCAACGCGCTCGCCACGGAGCACAAGAGCCTCAAGCTTGTCAATGAGTACTCTGTCGAAGCCGACCGAAAGCTTATCGAGGTAATAAACCTCGTCGCCCGTACGGTTTGCCGCATTGAACTTGCCCTTCATCTTATGGGCCTTCTTGACACCCTCAAGACGCTCGATTCGGCCGATACGCTTTTCCATAGCTGTCGCCTTCTTCATCATCTTGCTGCTGCCGAGACCCCAGCCCTTCATACGTGCGAGAGTGTATTCAAGACGTCCGATTTCCTTTTCC
>JAFYNW010000161.1 GCA_017547995.1 Clostridia bacterium
CTTTATTGCAATCGCAGCAGGCTGCATGACAGCCCTTCTCGGAATGACGGACTATAATTACTGGGGAGTACTCACAATTTTCATGTTTTATCTCCTCAGAGGCAAGCCTTATATCCAGCTTATCGCACTCGCGCTTATCAATAACTTTATGGGCGGTCAGGAGCTTGTCTATACAATTTTCGGTATGGAGCAGACCTTCCCTGTACAGCTTTTCTCCATCTTCGTAATGATTCCTATTGCCATGTACAATGGCAACAAGGGCTATGAAAGCAAGGCTGTGCAGTATGGCTTCTATGCATTCTATCCGCTACATATGCTGCTTTTAGTGGCGCTTATGGTTTTCTAACTGTAATAAAATGTAAAAATCTGCATATCCTTAAGGTAACGGAGGATATGTATGAAAAAATATTTACCACTTATCCTGATATGGATTTCAGGAATAATACTGCATTTTTTATATGATTTAACGGGGCGAAGCTGGCTTGTAAGCCTTTTCGCCCCAATAAATGAAAGCGTGTGGGAGCATTATAAGCTTGCATTCTGGCCGCTTCTTGTATGCGGCATTGCAATGGCTGCGGAGAATGGCGCAATCAATATGGCGCCGCCCGTCATATTTTCGCTGACTCACACAGCTTTCACTATGTTTGGCATGAATTATCTCTATACGGGTGCGCTGGGAGTGGATAATATTCTCGCCCTCGATATAGTCAATTTCCTCGTCAGCACCGCCATAGGCTATTGGTTTCTTATCAGATACGCAAGGTATGAATACACGATGGGCACGGGCATTACAGCCGTGGTGAGCATCGTGATTCTGACGCTGATGCTGTGGTGGCTGACCTTCAACCCTGCAAATCTCCCGATTTTTATTGAAAAATAAATCCTCTGAAAAAGCCTTCCCCTTGAGGAGAAGGGGGACCACTTGTGGTGGATGAGGTGTAGACCGAAGGTCGTACTAATAAATCAGAAAACTCCGTCGCAAGACGATAATATAACGTAAATCCAAAGGATGTAAAAATACGCATTCCCCCATCTTGCCTCCACTTGTCAGGGGAGGTGTCACAGCAAAGCTGTGACGGAGGGGTAGTGACTGACTAATATAACACAATACAAAGGATGTAAAAATGGCTGAAATTAGCGTACAAAAACTGAATAAATACTTTGGCGATTTCCATCTTCTCAAGGATATTTCCTTCGATATTTTCGAAGGTCAGCGCGTCGGCATCGTCGGTGCCAACGGCGCAGGCAAGACGACACTTTTCAAGATTCTCACAGGCGAAATCGATTATGACGATGGCTTCCTCTATCGCGCACCGAAGAAAATCGGTATTCTCGACCAGCTGCCTTCCTATCCTGCAGATATGACAGTACGCGAAGTGCTGTGGCAGGCATTCCACGAGGTTGAAAAGGTGGGCGCCCGTCTTAAAGAGCTTGAAAAGCTTATGGAAGTTGTCCACACAAGAGACGTCCTCGACGAATATCAGAAGCTGACAGAGCGTTTTGAATTGCTCGACGGCTATAATCTCGAGGTACTCTATAACAAGATGACAAACGGTCTCGATATCCCGAAGGATATGCAGGACAGACCGTTTATGAGCCTTTCGGGCGGCGAAAAAACCCGTGTAAACCTTGCAAAGACCATGCTTATGGGTACGGAAATCCTGCTGCTCGACGAACCTACAAACCATCTCGACCTCCAGTCTGTCCAGTGGCTTGAAGGCTATCTTTCCACATTCAAGGGCGCGGCTGTCATCATTTCCCATGACCGTTACTTCCTCGATAAGGCGACGAATATCACTATCGAAATCGAAAACGGCACAAACCGCGTCTATAACGGCAGTTATTCTGCATATATGGAGCAGAAGGAAAAGGAGCTTGAGGCTCTTGAAGAGGCTATCAAGCGTCAGGAAAAGGAAATCGGACGTCTTGAATACACTCTCGCACGTATGAAGGGCTGGGGTCTCGGCAGCAGCAAGATGATGAAGAAGGCGACAGCTATGGAAAAGCGTATCGGCCGAATCGAGCGTCTTGAGGGTGTCAAGAAGGC
>JAFYNW010000162.1 GCA_017547995.1 Clostridia bacterium
AAACCAGCTCTGCAAACAAGCCGTTTTTTTCAATAAGCTCATCATAGGTTCCGTCCTCTGCGATTTTGCCTTTATCGAGTACAATGATTCTGCTGCACTGCTTTATAGTCGACAAGCGATGTGCAATAACAATTCTTGTACACTCAAGGCTTTCGAGAGAATCGGCAACCCTTTTCTGGGTGACGTTATCAAGCGCGGAAGTGGCCTCGTCAAGCATAAGTATCCGAGGCTTTGAGACAACCGCTCTGGCAATCAGAATCCTCTGCTTTTGTCCGCCCGAAACACCTCTGCTTCCCTCACTGATGATTGTCTTAAGCCCCATCGGCATCTTTTTGATATCATCAGCAATTCCGGCAAGTTCCGCCGCCTCCCACACCCTTTCAACGGGCATATTCGGCGAAGCTATCGTTATATTGGAAAGTATATCTCCGTGAAACAGCTTTCCGTCCTGCATAACGACGCCGATTTTTCTTCTCAACGATTTAAGGTCGATTTTATCTATATCCTTGTTATCGTAATATACAGCGCCCTTCTGCGGCGTCTCAAGTCCAAGCATAAGACGCATCAGGGTTGACTTTCCGCACCCCGACTTTCCGACGATTGCGACGTATTGCCCCGGAGTGATTTTAAGTGAAAGGTCATCGATAACGTCTCCCGATTCTTCGCTGTACCTGAAGGATACGTTGCAAAGCTCTATGCCGCCCGATATACGTGTAAGCACCTGCTTTTCGTCTGAAATCTCAGGCTCTGTTTCAAAAAACAGATTGACGTCTTCGATTTTCGACTTTATTTCCGCTGCAGCCGCTATAATTTCAACAAAATTGAGAAACGCAACCGAAGCGATGGCATAGGCGCTGTTGAATGCATAATAATCGGCAACACTCACGTTGTTTTTCACAGCCAGGAAGTAAATACAGATTCCTCCGGCAAGAGCTATTGCCGCAGAAGCCGCATTTCTCACCCTCAGAATAAACGGTGGATTATACGTGACCGATGCTGTTTCCGCATAGGCATTTGCCCATTTTGCAAATGCTCTTTTTTCCGCACCTGCAAGCTTTATCTTCTGGATGCCCGATATGAGCGCATAGCTTATTCCCTGCTCTTTGTCACTGCACTCAACCTGCTTTCTTTTCACCCTTGTCTGCAGTATTCCGCATATAACCGAAAAGGCCAGATGGGAAATCATAATGCAGACCGAAGGAATGAATAATGACGGAGCAAATATATAAATCTGCAATACAAACGTCAGTAAAAATACCGACGTCAGCCCCGAATTGATAACCGAATCTGCAAGCATTTCGCAGGTCTGTCCCACAGACTGCACGCGGTTTGCCAATTCGCCCGAGCTGTATTTTTTGAAGAATGAAACGGGCAATGACAGAATTCGCATCATTATCGCCGCTTCAACAGAAAGCTTCATTTCATTTTTGATTTTGGAAACCATAAGCCGTTTGACGGCCGAGAATATTCCCGCGCTTATCGTGACGGAAATGAGGAAAACTGTTGCCGCCATAAGCGGTTCAATATCCGATTGATAAACGACAGTTTCAAGCAGAAGCCTGTATATTGCAGGGACTGCCATCCCTATCAAGACCGCCATAAGGGTAATCAGGGCAAAATACAGAAGGTCGGCCTTCGGTATGGTTTTCAATATATATCCCGTAAGCTCTTTTTCGCTTAAGGCTTTGCCCGGAAACGGCTTATAGAAGCATATTGCTTCATCTTCGAAAAGCTCTTCATTTTGTCCCGTTACCTTGATTTGCTTTCCGCTTTCCACGTCGTTGAATATATATCCGCCGTTTTTATGTGGAATCAATGCAACCATGCCTCCGTCGTCCCGTCTTGCCGTAAGCATAGGAAATACCGCATCATTGTGCCAGCCCTTTTTCAGCACTACACGTCTGTGCATAATGCCGTGGGGACGCAGTAAATATTCAAGCTGGTCCTCCGTATCCTTTATTGCCGATGGCAAATCACGGGAGCCGAGATGATAAAACTTCAGTATTTCATCAATGGCATTGGCTGTGGTTTTTCTTTTATCTGCAGCGGTAAAGTCCGCCTTTTCGCCCGAAACAGCCTGAGTTATATTATAGACAGCCTGAGAAAGGACAGCGTCGTCATTTTCTTTCCGCTGTCTTATCTGTTCGTCAAACCAACTCATAATACACCCCCTATACGTTGGAAATCAGCGTAGTATATAAACCGCCTTTTGCATATAATTCATCGTGTGTGCCCTGCTCGGCAATGCGTCCATCCTCCATGACAATAATCATATCGCAGTCACGGATTGTGGAAAGTCTGTGGGCAACCACAATACAGGTCACACCTCTGTCTGCAATGGCCTTGACCACTTCGTGCTCGGTTTTTGCATCGAGCGCGCTTGTGGCTTCGTCCAGAATAACTATTGTAGGATCCTGTGCAAGAACACGGGCTATCTCCATGCACTGCTTCTGACCGCCCGAAAAATCCTTGGCATCCTCACATATACGATAATTGTATCCGCCGTTGCGCTCCATAATATCATTATGAATCTGCGCGTCGCGTGCGGCCATAATCATCTCAAAATCTTCTATCGTGTCATCCCACATCTTAATATTGTTGGCAATTGTGTCTTCAAAAAGTATTATATCCTGGTCCACGACTGCCACCGAGCCTGTAAATACAGCTCTGTCAATATCAGTAATGCTCTTGCCATCAAAGAGTATTTCGCCTTCCCAAGGTTGATATAAGCCTGATACCAGCTTGGCAATGGTAGATTTGCCACATCCCGACATACCCACTATTGCAACTTTCTGCCCCGGTCTGACAGTCATACTGAAATCTTTGACAAGCGGCTCTTCAAGTCTGGAATAGCCGTAAGCAACGTTTTTCAGCTCAATATTGCCACGAAGCTTTCTGTATTTATCTGCATCCGATTTTTCTTTATAAACTCTGTCCTGCTTGTATTCCATAACGTCTTCAACACGCTCGATATCGCATTGGAGCTCCTGAAGAAGCTGGACAGCCTGAAGCAATTTTTTCGAAGGCTTCATAAACGCACCCAGAAAACCCTGAAATGCGAGCAATAAGCCTGGCGTAAACTCGCCCTTGATTACAAGCATAATTGCTGTTGCGAAAACGATTATATCTGTAAGAGAGTATACAAGCTCGGGCAGAATCCCTATTTTATAATCAATTTCTGCGTAATTGGTCTCTTCTGTATTCACCTTTGCCTGATAGCCGGACCATCTTTCGAAAAATCCGTTTTCTGCGCCGGTTACTCTCACTGTTTCAATCATTTCAATACCCGAAACAGTTGCTGTTGCAAGTCTGCCCTTATCACGGAGCATAACACGCATTATATTGGTTCTCTTTTCAGCTACGTACCCGCACAGCAACAGATTTACAACCACGGATACTACGCCGATAAGCGTAAGAATAAGACTGTATTTGAGCATAATTGCAAGATAAAGCACCATCATCAGCGCATCAAGGGCAAGCGGCGCAATATTTATCACGATATTCTTTGCAATTTCTGCATTTGATTTCATTCTGAGCTGAATATCCCCAGACGTGCGCTGTGAGAAAAACTGCACGGGCATGTGGAGTATTTGCCACATAAACTCGCACGTCCCGATTGCCGCAAATCTTCCGTCAATTCTGTGCAGACTGATTTCCTTTATACCGAGCACAATTATCTGCAAAAAACCCAGCACAGCGAGAAAAATTATAAACGGCATCAGCAGGGTATCGTTATTTCCTGCAAGGAAGGTATCGATATACGTTCTTGACATCGCCATAGTGATAATGCCAAGCACCGAAATGATTGCCGAGCAAACTGCAATCAATAATGATGATTCCTTTGCATCTGACGTCTTTTTCAAAGCATAGGAATAAACGCTTCTTGGCTTGCCGCTCTTTTCAAAGCCTTCATCAGGCTCAAAGAAAAGACATATTCCCGTAAACGCTTCGTCAAATTCGTTTTCAGGTACAATCACCTTGCCCCTTGCCGGGTCATTGATAACGGCATCATTACCCTTGAAGCCACAAAGCACAACAAAGTGATTGAAATTCCAATGTATAATGCAAGGGAATGAGTTCTTCTTTTTCAGGTCATCAGGCTCGAATCTGTATGCTTTTGTTTTCAGACCGTAATTCTGTGCGGCCTTGCCTATATTTTTCGCATTTGAGCCATCTCTTGAAACGCCGCAGTCCATGCGCACTCTTTCAAGCGGAAGCCATTTGCCGTGATACGCAAGTATCATCGAAAGGCAGGCCGCTCCACATTCCAGAGTTTCAAGCTGCATGACAACCGGCACTTTTACGTATTTTCTGTCAGCCACGATAGTCACCTCAGTTCAGAATCAGTGAAATCGGTGATACGCTCTCCAGAATGACACAGGCTTTATATATGCCGTCATTGAGTGCCGCGTCTGTTGCAGCCGCATATACCCAGTCGTCATCCTCAAGGCCTCCTAGATGCAGACCATACGGAGATATTTCCTCAACAGCAGGAACAGGCAACTGTGAAACGTCATTTATTTTATATTCCGAATCTTCAATTCTTACAAAAGCATCATCAGAAAGCTTGTCTGCGTCCTTTTCTGAAATATAGCAGTATGCATCGCCGTCTTTGCAGACAGCAACACAATCGATTGTCATTTCAATTCTGCCGAAAACGCCCCATACAAGGCCACCGAGAAGAAGTATGGCAACAGCCGCCAGCATCACCCATACGCCCGGCTTCGACGTTTTTATATAATCATTTATCTGCTCCGGAGAAAGAGCCTTTTTATAGGCCTTTTCCCTGAAAAGACTGTCTTTCATATATGCATCCTGCTTTCTTTATGCGTTAAAATCTGTCCGATATTATCATAGTTTTCGGGGTATATAAGCCCACTACCCCTTTTAACACTCATCTTATCACACGAGATATGACAAACCTGTGACAAAACGCACCTTATTATAAAATATATTGAAAATAACAATAAAAAATGCAGGAGCATCTGCGCCCCTGCACTTTAACTGACGTTATGTAATTGTACTTTTTATCTGCACTGACTGTATGGAATATACTCAATCGCAGAATAGATGTTTCTACCTGCTTCCATAACTGCATTTGCTGTATCCTCGTCAATTGGCGAATCGTTGGAAACGTCCCAGTCCAGGTCGTATGCCATAAACCAAGGCTCGTCCTCGTTTGCCGCCGCATCGAATACGATACCCTGCATTACTTCAAACTTGCCTTCTGTCAGCTGAAGATAATACACAGCATTGTTTGCCGCGCCGTTTTCAGCCTCATTTGCAACGCTCCACATTTTGTCATCCTCAGCATACTGCAGATAGTAGCGGTTACGGGAGCCACTCTGTGCAAGCATTTCAGGCTCGCCATCCTTCAAAGTCCAGATTTCAAAAACGAGAGGCTGCTTGTCCGCATTCTGGATTGCACCGATAACCAATTCCTGAGTATCATCGCCGTCAAGGTCGATACAAGCAAAGCCAACGTTGTCCAGAGCATTGCCTTCATAGTAGTATGCAGCCATCGCGCTCATTTCGTTTTCAAAATAAGTGCTTTCATCCCACTGCTCGGATATAGCTGTATAATAACGTTCAATCTGCTGGGCATAATCTTCATAAACAAAGTCAGGTGTGTCACTGCCTTCGTCCGCAGCAGTGCTTTCAGCTTCTGTCGCAGTTGTTTCAACAGGTGCGGACGTTGTGGCTTCTGTAGCCGCTGCAGTTGTAGCTTCAACCGCCGCAGTTGTCACTTCTGTCTTTGGCTCACTGCATCCTGCAAGCAAAAGGCACAACACCGATAATAATACAATAAATCTTCTCATAGCGTTACTCCTTAATTTAATACAATTATGTATCTTTTTGAGTATTATATCACAGAGTATATAACAAAACTATTACAAATTATTTTTCAAATATATAAAAATGCCCGGAAGATGTCTCCCGGGCATATGTGACGTAGTTATTCTATTATTCCCACTCGATTGTGCCTGTTGGCTTTGGGCTGAGGTCGTAAAGAACGCGGCAAACGCCTGGAACTTCTGTTACGATACGCTTTGTGATGTGGTTGAGAATGTCGTATGGGATTTCTTCGATAGTAGCTGTCATAGCGTCAACTGTATTAACAGCACGGATGATAACGAACCATTCATCAGCACGCTTATCATTCTTTACGCCAACAGTTCTCATATCAGGAATAGCTGTGAAGTACTGCCAAACCTTACCTGCGAGGCCATTCTTATCGAATTCTTCACGGAGGATAGCATCAGATTCACGAACTGCTTCAAGTCTGTCACGTGTGATAGCACCGAGGCAGCGAACGCCGAGGCCTGGGCCTGGGAATGGCTGACGGTAAACCATATCGTGTGGAAGACCGAGAGCGTCACCAACCATACGAACTTCGTCCTTGTAGAGGAGCTTGAGAGGTTCAACGAGTTCAAACTGCATTTCTTCTGGGAGGCCGCCTACGTTGTGGTGAGCCTTAACGCCCTTGGATTCGATGATATCAGGATAGATTGTACCCTGTGCAAGGAAGGAAATGCCTTCGAGCTTTCTTGCTTCTTCATCAAATACCTTGATGAATTCATTACCGATAATCTTACGCTTTGTTTCAGGATCAGCTACGCCTGCAAGAAGATCGAGGAAACGGTCTGTTGCGTTAACATAGATGAGGTTAGCATCCATGCCCTTTTCGAAAACTTCGATAACCTGTTCGCTTTCGCCCTTACGCATAAGGCCGTGGTTAACGTGAACGGAAACAAGCTGCTTGCCAATCGCCTTGATGAGAAGAGCAGCAACAACAGAAGAGTCAACGCCGCCGGAGAGAGCAAGAAGAACCTTCTTGTCACCAACCTGCTTGCGGATTTCTGCAACCTGTTCTTCAATAAACGCATTAGCGAGCTCGATAGTATTGATACGAGCCATGGATTCTGGACGGATGTCTGCCATTTTTTGTTCCTCCATATTTATTAAAAGATTTAGATTTACAAATATTTGCTGTTTTCGGGAGTTTTACCTCTCCCTAATAGAATAATTATATCAAAAAGGACTTTTCAATGCAAGAAAAAATTTCAAAAAATGTACTGTGAGAATTATTTTCCAATAAACTTATCATCGCTGAATCGGCCTTTTTCTACTCTGCCGTCGGCATAAGTAAATACTCCGTAGCCTTCGCGCTTATTATTGACCCAGTCACCTTCGTAAACGTCGCCGCTTGACCACACGTACTTGCCTTTGCCGTCAAGTGCCCCGTTCACAAAGTCACCTTCATAGGTATCACCGCCCAGCCATTTGTACTTTCCTTTGCCTGTGCGGGCTCCATCAATGAAATCGCCTTCATAGACAGCACCATTTGCCCAGATAAACCTGCCCTTGCCTGTGCGTTTTCCGTCCACAAAGTCACCTATATAAGTATCTCCATTTGCCCAGACAAACTTGCCCTTACCGTTGCGCTGTCCTTCGATAAAGTTGCCTTCATAGACGTCGCCGTTTGTCCATCTGTATACACCATTGCCCGTGCGGATATCATTCACAAAGTCGCCTTCGTAAACGTTGCCGCTTGACCACACATACTTGCCTTTACCATCAAGTGCCCCGTTCACAAAGTCACCTTCATAGGTATCACCGCCCAGCCACTTGTACTTTCCTTTACCTGTGCGGGCTCCATCAATGTAATCGCCTTCATAGACAGCACCATTTGCCCAGATAAGCTTGCCTTTACCCGTGCGCTTGCCTTCGACAAAGTCACCTTCATATACATCGCCGTTTTTCCAGTTGTATTTTCCTTTGCCCGTGCGGATATCATTTACAAAATCACCTTCGTATACGTCACCACTTACCCAGGTATATTTACCCTTGCCATGGCACTTTCCTTCGACAAAATCACCCTCGTATACGTCGCCGTCTGCCCAGACAAACTTGCCCTTACCGTCGAGCACGCCCTTTACGAAATCACCTTCATATTCAGCGCCGCTTGTCCATATATATTTGCCTTTGCCTGTGCGCTCACCGTTTCTGAATTCGCCTGTATATGTGCCGTTGTCGTATGTTACTGTCTTTATTTCAGCAGGTGTATCAAGTACCGCTGTATTTACCGCCTTTTCAGCAATCTTTTTAATATCTTCCTTTTTGATTTCAGGCTTTTTCTCAGCTTCAGCCCTCTTTTCTTCAACCCTGACCTGCGCAGAATTATCTCTGTCCAGCACGTGAAGGATTCGTTTGGAAAGCTCGTCAATACGGTCGCTGAGATTTGGAGTCATGCCGTCAATCCAATGGATTCTTTCGAGATAGTAACTCGCGTCGTCGGAAATATCCTTGTCACCGATATGGAATGGAATTATCGTCACACCCGGGTTTTTGAATGCCAGAGCAATTTCATTGAGCACATGAGGTGATTCAGATGCCGCCTTATTAAGCACAAGAAGAAAAACCTTGCAGCTGTCGATAGCGCGCTTGATACTTCCTGCATAATTGCCCTCTGCGTCGCGAGGCGCATACCAGCAGCGGATGCCGATGCCTTCAAGTTTATTTACGATAGCTTCCGTTATTGTACGGGATGATTCTGCATGATAGCTGATAAAAACATCTATTTTCATATCGTTTCTCCTGAGACTTATTATACTTATATTATACTCTTTTGTCGGAATAGCTGTCAATTACAAAACACAAAAAACCGCCCTGAGTTCAGAGCGGTTTTACATTATATAATATATTACTTTGCGATAGCATTGCGGATTTCTTCGTTGAGAAGCACGTCGATAGCAGTTGCCGCCATAGCCTTGATTGCTGTGAGGTTAGCCTTATAAGCCAATTCGCCGTTTACGTGAGCAAGGAATGCTTCGTTATGGCAAGTGCTGCCGTCTGTATTTTCAACGTTGATGGAAACGTAGCAGGTTGGCACAACTCTGGAAACGTTGCCAAGGTCTGTTGAGCCGGATGGCTCCTTCTTTTCC
>JAFYNW010000163.1 GCA_017547995.1 Clostridia bacterium
AGGAAATGAAGGACGCCGATGTAAATAAGGGTTACAGTCGAGCCCAATTCAGGCGACATTGTGATGTACGTCGTGACCTGACCGACAAGACCTGAAGTGCCCATACCAGCACCTGCCGCCACGTTTTTCATACCGAGAAGGGCCGAAAGTATGCCGACGATACCGCCCGAAAGAGTCGGAGCAATCCATATTGCAGGCTTGCGCATAATGTTAGGCACCTGAAGCATGGACGTGCCGATGCCCTGCGCCATAAAGCCGCCGAAGCCGTTTTCCTTATAGCTGATTACCGCAAAACCAATCATCTGAGCACAGCAGCCTGCCGTAGCCGCCCCCGCCGCGATACCGTCAAGACCGAGCATAATGCAGAGTGCCGCAGACGAAATCGGAAGTGTCAGCACCATACCCACAAGCGCACCGAGAGCAAATCCCATAGGCACCTTTGCCATAACTGCCGCTGCATTGATGACCGAGCCAAGCCACGTCATGAAATTGCTTACGTAAGGACCTACGAAATTGCCCACAAGACCGCCCACAACGAGAGTCACGAATGGTGTAAGCAGAATATCAACCGGAGTTTTTTTGGACACTATCTGACCGAATTCAGCACCGAAAACCGCCGCAAGATATGCACCGACAGGGCCGCCCAATGCATAGCCGAGAGCGCCTGTGCCTGCCGATGAAAAGAGCACCAACGGGTCGCACTTCATACCGTATGCAATGGCAACGCCGATAGCCGCACCGCACACAGGCGAGCTTGAGCCAATCTGCGAAGCAACGACGGCAATAGCGCCCATATTAGGCAGCTTTGCAATCTGCGTGATGATAAGACCGATGATGAGCGAGCTGAAAAGGCCGAGAGCCATAGCGCTCATAGCGTCAATAAAATATCTCTTGAAAAAGCCGTAAAAAGCGTTGTTTTGTTTAGCCATTTTACTTTCTCCCCAAATATTTCAATATAGCATAGCGGCTCCCCGTAAGGAGAGCCGTGTGATTCGTAAATTAAAGTGTAACTTCGCCTGCGTAGTTTGTTTCGAAAATGAAACGGACCTTTTCCATATCGTCTGTCTGACCGAGAGCCCACATAAGCTTTGTTACGCAAGCTTCGGAAGTCATATCGAATGCCTGGATAGCGCCTGTCTGCATAACCTTCTGACCTACCTGATAGAGGCTGAAGTCGGAGCGTTCATAGAGACACTGAGAGCATACAACGATAGCAACGCCGTTTGCTCTTGCTCTTTCGAGCTTTGCGATAAAGTCACGGCGCATAAACTGGATACCGCCGATGCCGAATGCTTCGATAACGATGCCCTTATAGCCCATATCGATAAGCTTGTCCACGATAGCAGGGTCTGTTGCAGGAGTAAGCTTGAGAAGGAATACGTCGGAAGAATAGTTGTCTTCGAGAGCATAAGCGCCTTCAGGAGCAACGAGGATATCGTAGTCGATGTGAAGACCTGTTGCGTCGATAATACCTGCGTATGGTGCGTTGATGGATTCAAAAGCATTGAAGCCTGTTGTTCTTACCTTAACAGCACGTGTGCCGAGGATAATCTTTCTGTCGAATGCGATGAACACGCCAGGAGCAGAAGAAGCCGCCATAGCGAATGCACAGCAGAGGTTAGGAATAGCATCGGAGAATGGCTGACCTACAGGAACCTGGGAGCCTGTGAGAACTACAGGAATAGGGAGGTTTCTGAGCATAAAGGAAAGCATAGCCGCTGTATAGCTCATTGTATCTGTGCCGTGAACGACTACGATACCGTCATAGTTTGTGCCTGCATTGTATACTTCCTGAGCGATGACCTTCCATTCTTCAGGCTGAATATTACTACTGTCGAGACGGAGAATTTCCTTGACAGTTACGTGGTATTCCTTTGCAACCTCGCCCATCTGGCTGAGGAGAACTTCAGGAGCCGCAGGAGCATAGCCCTCTTCTGTCTGAGTCGACATAATAGTGCCGCCTGTTGTAAGCATCAAAATATTATACATAATTATCTACTCCCTGTTATTGAAAAAATATTTTTTATGTGTTATACTGAAATCATATAAGAGGGACATACTGTCCCATATATAATTATAATAGCAAACTTTTATTAAAATTACAATAGGAGAAATCGAGTTATGGCTAAAATTATTCAGTGCGTGCCTAACATTTCCGAAGGCCGCCGTCCAGAAATCGTTGAAGCAGTTATCAATGAAGTACGTTCCACAGCAGGTGTAACACTCATCGACTATTCCTCCGACGCATCCCACAACCGCACAGTTATCACATTCCTCGGCGATGAAAACTCCGTAGGCGAAGCTGCTTTCAAGCTTGCTAAGAAGGCTATTGAGCTCATCGACCTCCGTGTACACGAAGGCGAACACCCACGTATGGGCGCTGTTGACGTTATCCCATTCATTCCAATCAAGGAAACAACACTTGACGAATGTGACGTAATCGCAAAGGCAGTCGGCGAAAGAATCTGGAACGAATGCCAGATGCCTGTTTTCCTTTATGAACACTCCGCATCCACACCAAAGCGTGAAAACCTCGCAACAATCCGTAAGGGTCAGTTCGAAGGTATGGCTGAAAAGATGGCTAAGCCTGAATGGACAGCTGACTTCGGCGGCAATGCTCCTCACGAAAGCGCTGGTGTTGTAGCTGTTGGCGCAAGAATGCCTCTCGTTGCTTTCAACATCAACCTCGATACATCCAACCTCGACATCGCAAGCAAGATTGCAAAGATTATCCGCCGTTCTTCCGGCGGTTATGACTGCGTAAAGGCTCTCGGCGTTATGCTCGAAGACCGCAACATCGCTCAGGTTTCCATCAACATGACAAACTTCAACAAGACTCCTCTTTACAGAGTTCTTGAAACAGTTCGTTTCGAAGCTAAGCGTTACGGCGTAAACGTTGTCGGCACAGAAATCATCGGCCTCACACCAATGCAGGCTCTCGTTGACTGCGCTGAATACTATCTCCAGATCGAAAACTTCGACAGCGCAAAGCAGGTTCTCGAAAACAACCTTTAATTGATGAAGAAATTCTGCGATTTACATACCCATTCGGTTTTTTCCGACGGGACGTGGACACCATCACAGATAATCGAAAAGGCCGGGTCTCTCGGCCTTTCTTCAGTTGC
>JAFYNW010000019.1 GCA_017547995.1 Clostridia bacterium
CCTGCAAAGAAACAGCCTGAGGCCGGGCCTGCTCCACAGGAGGAAGTGAAGATTTATAAATCTTCTATCAACAAGCCTAAGGAAGCGCTCGCAAAAGCGCCTGCAGTGGAAACAAACGTACACACTCCCCATCGTGACGACGAAGAATTTACCTATAATGATTATCAGGAGAAAAAGCCTCCTGAGCGTGATGAATACGATGATTACGAAGAGGAAGAAAAGCCTAAGAAGGCATTGCCTTACGATATAATCTCAGGCTTTGAAGAAGATTTCACTCTTGGTGCAAAGCATTGCTCCAAGAAAATCATCAAGTACTCTGCACTTTACGGTCTTTCCGTACCCGTTGCAATCGTTGCAATTATCGTTTCATTTATACATAATTTCGATCTTTCGGGAGTACCATATATTCCCGAGCTTCTGGCGCTTATTCAGCCATTCGAGCCGCTTATTCTCCTTGCGTGTCAGGGCATCGCAATTCTGCTTGCAATAGAGATAATCGTTTCGGGTATTTATAAATGTATTATGCTGGCGCCTAATCTCGATACCGTCATCGCATTACATTCTATAGTAAGCTGTGGATACAGCGTATACACTGTGCTTACACAGAATTATACTTATATTCCATACACGGCTATCTCCTGCTTCACACTTATGATGGCTATTCGCAGTAAGCGTATGAAGCTCATAATTCACAAACGTAACTACACGGCTTCAGCTCTCAGCGCAACTCCTGTTGCCGTTAAGATTTCCGCAACAAAGGGCGGATATATTGCCACAAAGGCTCCGCTCCGCTCCGACGTACCTTGTAAGAATATAGCACAGATGTCATGCGGCGAAAGCTCATCTATGATTTTCGTCCCATTTATGCTGGCATTGCCTGCTATTCTTGCGGCTCTCTCCTGCAAATCAAAGGGGGATTTCTCCACCTTCCTTCTCGATTATGCCGCTCTTACGTCGGTATCACTTCCATTCGGCTTTATAACTGCATCTTCCCGTGTGGAATACAAGCTTTCCAAGAAGCTTTTTGCTTCGGGCAGTGCATTTGTGGATAACTCCAAGCTCCGCAAGGTAAATCAGGTCAGAACAGCCGTTATCACAGGCTCTGACGTCTTCCCTGCCGGCTCTGTTGAAATCACAGGCATGAAGGTGCTTGGCAATAACGCTATCGATACAGTCATCGCATACGCGGCCGCTATTTTCGAGCAGGTTGGCGGCGGCGCTTACAAGGCATTTTATGATATTGGTAAATCCCGCTACGTAAACTTCCGCAAAGCCAAGAACGTGCATTTCTATGAAAGCGGTGGTATCAGCGCCGTTATCGGCTCTGACAACGTCCTTCTCGGCAATGCAAGCTTCCTTATGCGCATGGGTGTCAATATCACTCACGGCATAAACGTGAAGAACAACATTTTCCTTTCAGTCAATTCTACTGTAAGTGCTGTCTTCACAATTCAGTTCCGCGAAGCTCCTAATACGTATAAGGCGTTCCGTATTTTCAGACGAAATAAGGTAAAGCCTGTTCTCGCATCTCTCGATTTCCAGATAAATCCTATGCTTGTTGAACAGACGTTTGATCTTTCTCCAAACTTCATCATTTATCCGGACATCGACGAAAGAATCATCCTTTCCGGTTCATCCTACGCCGAAGAAGAAGAGCCTGTCGCTCTCCTTTCCAGAGACAATATGCATTCCTTTGCCGAAATACTGGCGTACAGCAAGACACTCTACAGGGCAACGAGATTCAACATTATTTTCTCATTCCTCTGCCTCACCTTCGGTCTTGGTCTTGTGTACTTCCTGGTATCCAAAAATGAGTTTTTGGTTATTTCGCCATATAATGCCTTCTTATATTTGTTACTTTGGTACATCCCGGTGTTCCTGAAGAACCTTTTTAATGGTGATTTTTAGTTATTTTTTTCATTTTTTAGTTGATTTGTGCCAAAAAATGTTGTATAATAGTGCTTGTGGTTGTGCAGTTAGTTTGCATACAATCACAAACATTTCATAAGTATTTTTTAAAGGAGAAAATAAATTATGAGCTATTCTATCGACAAAATCCGTAACGTCGTTCTTCTCGGTCACGGCGGCAACGGTAAGACAACTCTTGCTGAAAGCTTCCTCTACCGTACAGGCGCTATCGACCGTATGGGTAAGATTGCTGACGGCAATACTACTTGTGACTACGATCCAGAAGAAATCAAGAGAAACATTTCTATCCAGACAGCTATTGCTCCAGTAGAGTATAACGGCTTTAAGATCAACCTTCTTGATACACCTGGTTATTTTGACTTTGCAGGCGAAGTTCAGCAGGCTGTTCGCGTTGCTGACGCAGGTATCATCGCTGTTACAGCAAAGAGCGGTGTTTCCGTAGGTACAGAAAAGGCTTGGAAGGCTCTCACACTCGCTAGACTTCCTAAGATTCTCTATATGTCCAAGCTCGACGAAGATAACGCAGACTTCGAACGTTCTTTCCAGGGTCTCCGTGCAACACTCGGCCCAACAGTTACACCATTCATCATTCCTATTATGGATGGCGAAAAGACAGTCGGTCTCTGCAACGTTATCGCTAACAAGTCTTACCACATGGAAGGCGACAAGCTCGTTGACGGTCCAGTTCCAGAACACATGAAGGCAAGAGTTGCTGAACTCTACAGCATCGTTGTTGAACGTGTTGCTGAAACATCCGAAGAACTCATGGAAAAGTTCTTTGACGGCGTAGAATTCACAGAAGAAGAAATGGCTGAAGGTATCAAGAACGGTATCCTCAACAACATCATTACTCCTGTTTACTGTGGCTCCGCTTACTCCGGCCTCGGCACAGAACAGCTCCTCAAGGCTATCACACGTTACTTCCCTTCCCCAGACAAGACACACGACGAAAAGGCTATCAACGTTGACGGTACTCTCGAAACAGTTCCTTACACACCAGACGGCAAGCCATCTGTTTTCGTATTTAAGACAGCAGCTGACCAGTACGGCCGTTTCTCCTTCTTCAAGGTTATTTCCGGTACTGTAACTCCTGACTCCGCACTTTACAACACACGTTCCGAAATGGTTGAAAAGTTCGGCCGTGTATATACATTCAAGGGCAAGAAGAACATCGAAGCAACAGAAATCTGCTGCGGTGACATCGGTGCAGTTGCAAAGCTCATCGACACAAAGACAGGCGATACACTCTCTGCTTATAAGGATGCTCTCTCCTTCGCAGGTATCAACTTCGAAGCACCTTGCTACTCTCAGGCTATCTCCCCTAAGACAAAGGGCAACGAAGAAAAGATGGCTCTCGGTCTCAACAAGATTATCGACGAAGACCCAACAATCAAGCTTGAAAACAATACAGAAACAAAGCAGATGGTTATCTCCGGTGCTGGTGACATTCACCTCGACGTAGTATGCTCCAAGCTCAAGACAAAGTTCGGCGTAGAAGTTGAACTCACAGACGCAAAGGTTCCATACCGTGAAAAGATCCGCAAGAAGGTAAGCGTTGAAGGTAAGCATAAGAAGCAGTCCGGTGGTCACGGCCAGTACGGTCACGTTAAGATGGACTTCGAACCTAACTACGACAGCGATGCAATCGTATTCGAAGAAAAGATCTTCGGCGGTTCCGTTCCAAAGAACTACCACCCAGCAGTTGAAAAGGGTATCAGAGAAGCAGCTGAACACGGTATCCTCGCAGGTTACCCAATGGTTGGTCTTAAGGCTACACTTACAGACGGTTCCTACCATGACGTTGACTCCAACGAACTCTCCTTCAAGATGGCAGCTCGTCTCGCTTACAAGGCTGGTATTGCTCTTGCTAACCCAGCTATCCTCGAACCAATCGGCTCCCTCAAGGTAACTGTTCCTGATGCTAACATGGGCGATATCATCGGCGACCTCAACAAGCGTCGCGGACGTGTTCTCGGTATGAACCCAGTTGACGGCGGTCTCCAGGTTATCGAAGCTGAAGTTCCAATGGCAGAAGTTTCCAAGTACGCTATCGACCTTCGTTCCATGACACAGGGTCGCGGCTCCTTCGTTCTCACATTTGAACGTTACGAGGAGGCTCCACCAAACGTACAGGTTAAGGTTATTGCTGACGCTAAGTACGTTGACCACGACGAAGAATAATTTTTCACACGTCACTCTAACTACATACGGGGTGGGCGAAAGTCCACCCCTTTGAAATATCTGAAATAATTATTTATAATAAAGGAGAATTATAGCATGGATAAGCATACTGAGTTTCTTATGCAGAGCGTTGAAGCTAACCGCGACCTTATGCTCGCAGCTGAAAGACATATCTGGAACAACCCTGAAACAGGTTATCGTGAATGGAAGACAACAGCTTATTTGGAAGCAGAATATGAAAAGCTCGGCTATACTCTCGTAAAGGCTGGCAATATCCCTGGCTTCTATACAGATATCGACTCCGGCAAACCAGGTCCTAAGATCTGTATCATGGGTGAAATGGACTCCCTCATCGTTTCCAACCATCCTGAATGTGACCCTGAAACAGGCTTTGTACACGCTTGCGGTCATCACGCACAGTCCGCTTCCCTTCTCGGTGTAGCTGCAACTCTCAAGATGCCTGGCGTTATGGACAACTGGTGTGGCTCTGTTCGTCTTATGGCTGTTCCTGCTGAAGAACTTATCGAAATCGGTTACAGAGAAGAACTCCGTAAGCAGGGCATCATCAAGTATTTCGGCGGTAAGGTAGAATTCCTCCACCGCGGTTACTATGATGGCGTAGATATCGCTTATATGGTTCATCAGAGCAATATGCCTATCAAGGGCATGGGCTTCGCTCCAGGTAACAATGGCTGTATCACAAAGAACATCAACTATCTCGGCGTTTCCTCTCACGCAGGCGGCGCTCCTCACCTCGGTGTAAATGCACTTTATGCAGCTAACCTCGGTCTTCAGACTGTAAACTCCCTCCGTGAAACATTCAAGGATGACGACCATATTCGTTTCCATCCAATCATCACACAGGGCGGTGGCGCTGTTAATGCTATCCCACACGATATCAAGATCGAATCTTACGTTCGTGGCGCTACAATCGACGCAATCGTTGAAGCTAACAACCGTATCAACCGTGCTCTTGCTGGTTGTGCAGCTGCTATGGGCGCTAACGTACATCTTTCCGACAGACCTGGCTATATGCCACTCAACAACAACAAGGACCTCACAGATATCTCTATCGAACTCATGAAGGGTATCATCGGTGAAGAAAACGTTGTTTATAACAACCGTTGGGGCACAGGCTGCACAGACATGGGCGACATCTCCTCTGTTATGCCTGCAATCCATCCTCACGTAGCTGGTGCTTCCGGTACTGGCCACGGTAACGACTACCAGATTTCCGACCCAGAAACTGCAGTTGTTCTCTCCACAAAGTATCTCGTTGCTCTTACAGACGCTCTCCTTTCCAACAACGCTGAAAAGGCTCAGATGGTCATTAAGAACGCAAAGGTTCTCTACCCTAACAAGCAGGATTACTTTGATCAGATCGACAAGATCTTCATGGACAAGATGGCTGTTGAAGTTCAGGAAGACGGCAAGATGGTTATCGACTATAAGTTGTAATACTTATCTTAATAAAAAGACGGTGAATTATTCACCGTCTTTTTTGTTTGCTCTTCCCTGCTGATATGCAATAAAAAACACCGACCGGAATATCCAATCGGTGTTTTATTTTTTAATTATTCAGCCGCTGTTGTGTCTTCGGTTGTATCTTCTTCGTCGTTACCCAACCATGGGAAGAGCGGATTATTGTCTTCCGCAGGAGTTTCCTCTTCAGGAACAGTTGGTGTTGTCGGAATCAGATTACCAGGCCATCCTTCAGGCCACGTAAGCGGATCATCAGGGCTGATGGATGGATCAAGCTCCGGCAAATCAGGGTCGTTGAGGTCTGGCTCGCCGCTTCCCCATGGCCACTCGAGCCAAGGCCACTTATCAAAGAAATCCTTCCACGTTGGCTTATTTGCGTTATTTTCGGCATTGTGTTCTTCACAGAAGACCATACCTCCCTGAACAACGTATTCGCCTTCGCCAAGAATTATCGGATTATCATAAATACCTACATTGAGAGTATTTTGTTCTGTTACTGCGCCGCCGAGCAAGCTGTCAAGCACAGGAGCAGACGTTGTTGCTTCCTGAGTTTCCTCAGCTGTTGCACTGCTGTACTGAAGCACGTACTTCTGGTCACGAAGCTCAACGCCAGGATTTGTATAAACACGGTTAATCGCAAGAATACCAACCTGCTTAAGCTCAGCTTCAGGACAATAATGACTTGCAAGCTGACCTGTTGTATTGTCGATTGTGACAGGAATATGATATGGACAAGTTTCTGTTGGCTTATCTTCAGCCGCAAGCTTTACGTTTGTAACGCGTGAGCCTCTGAGTTCATTTGAGCACCATTCGTTAGGCAAAAGTCCGGAATCCTGACATACTGCAACGCTTGTAAGCTCTACACTTCGTACAAACTCTCTGTTAGGGAGAGGCTCGTGGATAACGCTCATTACCTTTTCCCAGATTACGAGAGCAGGGTTTGTATCGACGCCCTTGATTGCCTGAGGTATATCATAACCAAACCATACAACGCCTGTATAGTAAGGTGTGAAGCCTACAAACCAACGGTCCTTGTCGTCGTTTGTAGTACCGGTCTTGGCTGCAGTTTCAATACCCTTGATTGCCGCCTTCTTACCTGTACCTTCGGGACCTGTTACAACGTTTGTAAGCATTTCAATCATATACGTTGCAGTCTTGTCACTCATAGCAACATGGGATTCAGGCTCGTTATCGAGGATGATGTTGCCGTTGGAGTCGTAGACCTTTGTGTATACGATAGGCTCTGTGTAAATACCGTTATTTGTGAATGCAGAATATGCACCGCACATTTCCATAACAGTAACGCCGTCTGTAAGACCACCCATTGCGAGCGGACTGTAGTCAACGTCAGAGAGCACCTTTGTATTGCCCTTTGTATCAGTCTTTGTTCTTTCCTTTACAAGAGACTTGAGACCGAGATTTACGTTTGCAAATTCGAAGGATTTTTCAACACCCATATTCTGAAGTATTTCAACAGGGATTGGGTTGTTGGATATTTCGATGGCCTTCATCATATTCATCTGGCCACGATAGTAGTTATAGTAGTTCTTTGGCCAGCCTGTTTCACGGACTTCGAAGTTCTTTGGTCCGTCAATCATAACTGTAGCCGGTGTGATTACGCCATATTCGATAGCAGGAGCATATACTGTAAGAGGCTTGATTGAAGAACCAGGAGAGCGTGTTGTGCGTGTTGCACGATTAAGAACAAGCTTGCCTTCCTTTTCCCCACGGCCGCCGTAAAGTGCCACCACGTGGCCTGTATAAGGGTCTGTGATAACCATAGATGCCTGAGGCATTGTACCGTCAGAGCCAAGGACACCAGGGAGATTTTCTTCATCAATAAATACAGCGTCCATCTTTTCCTGAATGTCAGGATCGATAGTTGTGATAATCTTAAGACCGCCTGTATAGAGAAGCTGGGATGCGAGCACTTCACTGTATCCCTTTTCTTCCATAAGGTCTTCCTTAACACTCATAATGACTTCGTCGATAAAGTAAGACTGCTCGATTTCTGCATTCTTGAGCTTTTCACTGTTTTCTGTGGAAACTTCAGTCTTAAGCGCCTTGCGATACTGTTCTTCTGTGATCTTTTCGTTATCACGCATTGTCATAAGAACAGTTTCTCTGCGTTCCTTATTGAACTCAGGGAATCTGATAATATCGTATTTATATGGATTCTTGGAAATACCGGCTATAGCCGCACACTCTACAAGAGTGAGTTCATCCAGCTCCTTGCCGAAATAAACTTTGGCTGCTGCCTTTACACCGTTTGCACCCTGACCAAGATAGATGGTATTGAGATAAAGCTCAAGGATTTCTTCCTTGTCATACTTGGATTCAAGTTCGAGAGCACGCATAATTTCCTGCGCCTTACGTTTTACAGACGTTTCGTTATCACCTGTAAGGTTTTTGATGAGCTGCTGAGTGATTGTCGAACCGCCACCGAAATTATCTCTGATAGGAACAACGTAGTTGATGATAGCACCCGCTGTACGCTTCCAGTCGATACCATTATGTTCATAGAATCTCGAGTCTTCGACAGAAACATAGGCATCAATGAGAGTCTGCGGAATGTCTTCATAGTCGACCCACACACGATTTTCACTTCCGTGAAGCTCTTCAAACTTTATTTCTTCACCCGTATTCTTATCTATATAATAGACGAAGCTTGTGAAGTTGAGTCTGAAATCATCAAGATTGATGTCAATTGTCGGACTTATGTAATACTTGACATAAGCTGCGGCCGCCACTATACATATAGTTGCTGTAGTTATACCTATGAGCATCAATGTGAGCAGTGTAAAGCCGATCTTTTTCAGAATAGATTTTACAGTTTTCAATTTGAGTACCTCTTAATAATCTTTGACTTCTTCGTTGCCGTATATATTTTCACGAGATGATTCAGAGTGAACGACAACACTACAACAATATTATACCACAATTATATAGTAAAATGCAAGTGCTGAATATTTGGTCTGTTTTTGGCAAAAATAGCTATAAAATTATTAAATATGAGGTGCTTTTATGAAAACACTTTTCAAGTCTGCCCTGCTCGTTACTTTATGCGTTGTAAGCGTGATATCAGTCGTTACGTCTGTAAAACCTGTCGAAAACAATGCTACTCCCGTCGTTTCCTCGGTTATTGCTACCGAAGATATTCCTTCTGCCGAAAATATTTCTCAGCCTTCTTATAAATACGTGGCGAAAATATGGAACGATTCTTTGGCTATTTTTGCCACAAGCAACATGGCTGAGCCGTGGTATATTTCAAATATTTCGTTATATTCCCTTACAAATGAGGATTATAAAAAATTAAAAGACGGTATATATCTCGAAACAAGCGAAGATATTTCCCGTCTTTTAGAAGATTTTGAAAGTTAATTTTTATCTGAGTGCAGGGTATTTGCCGTTATCAAACATTGTCTTGAGGGCATCCATTACCCCCTGCTTGTCTTCTGCGTATGTAACGCCATACCACTTGTCTGCACTTTCAAGTACAGTAACCTCGCCCTTGCCTTCCTGCACAGCGCTGTCAACTGCAAATGGGAGATAGTATTCTGCCTTGATATTTGTCTTATCCATATTTGTAAGGAAGTCGACAAAGCCTGCCTTCATATAGTCAATCATGCCAAGTGTAAGGCCCCATACGTTCATAGAAACCTTTGTATCACCGGAAAGTTTTTCGTATGTTACGCCGTCTTCCTTGAGATATTCACCGTTTCCGTCAGCAGCCTTTCTGATTTTTGTGCGCTCTGTTACCTTCTTGAGCTTGCCGTTTTCAACTTCACATACACCGCGGGAAACGTCACCGTTTTCTGTGAGAGTATTGTTGAGGACGTAAGCCACCATGCACATATTCATCTTTTCATCGTTGCCATCGTTTTCCTTGAGGAAGTTATAAAGCTTCTTATAGCAGTCTTCACCATAGAAGTCGTCAGCATTGATGATACCGAAATTGCCCTTGATATATGGCGCAGCGCAGATAACAGCGTGTGCTGTGCCCCAAGGCTTTACTCTGCCCTCAGGCACTGTGAAGCCTTCAGGGAGCATATCGATTTCCTGGAAAGCATAGCTTACGTTCATATACTTTTCTGTCTTTTCGCCGATAACTTCCTTGAAAGTTTCATAGATTTCCTTCTTGATAACGAACACAACGTCACGGAAGCCTGCCTTGTATGCATCGTGGAGAGAATAATCTATAATAATTTCGCCGTTAGGACCGAGCGGAGAAATCTGCTTGAGACCACCGAAACGGCTACCCATACCAGCAGCAAGAACAACGAGAGTAGGATTCATATTTAATACCTCTTTATCTTATATTTTCTATACCTTTATTCTATCATATAAGACCTTTTTTTACAATATTTTCGTACTGCGATTTTTTTGAAGATTTTTTTAAAAAAGTGTTGACAAATGTGATACTCTGTGTTATTATAAATAAGCGCTATGGAGAGATGGCTGAGCTGGCCTAAGGCGCACGATTGGAAATCGTGTGTACGTTAATAGCGTACCGAGGGTTCGAATCCCTCTCTCTCCGCCATAAAAGACCGTTCGTATGAACGGTCTTTTTTATTTTATTCTGGGATTCGAAAGGCGGCTCTTAGGAATGTGCCGGTGGCACGTTACAACCACCGTGGCTTTTCCGCAGAAAAGCGATTCCCTCTCTCTCCGCCATATATAAGACCGTTCGTATGAACGGTCTTTTTTCATTTTTATTGAAAATATCTGCAACGAATGGTATAATTATGTTACTAATAATACAAAGGAGGTTTCAATATGGGTTATCTAATTTTATTTCTTTTGTTCACACTTCCCACAGCAGGACTTGTCTGGTTTATTTTCAACCTGAGAAAGTTCATCAGAACTGATAAATCCGAACGCAAATCGGTAAAGCTCATTTTGCCTCTCGTTATTTCATCATTTCCTGCCGCATTTGCAATTTTCCTCATTATTTTTGTTGTAGGCATTTTCACAGGAGCAATTCCACTTATGTAAAGTAGGGATAATATGCTATACTTCATTTCTTTCTTCGTAGTTCTTTTCCCCTTCTTTTCTATTTTCATCTTTGTTAAATGCTGGAACAGAGCCTTTGCCGATAACCTTGATAAAAAAACACGAATCGAACGCTTCGGATATCTCTTTCTGTCTGCAATTCCAATGTACTTAACTTTTAAGATGTTTCAGGTAATTCTTGGTCTGTTAAACGGCTCTATCAGCCTTATGTAGAGGTGAATTATGTCAGACAAAACTTATAAACTTACTTTGCTTATCACAGTCATCATTGGATACGTACTGACTTTCGCTCACGTTATTTATGCATCCAATGCTTACAAAAATGCATCCATCATCTACTTTATGACAAAGGAATGGTGGTGATATTATGAAGCTTTTCAGACAAATCACGTCAATCCTTCTTGTGATTCTGCTGTTTGCGTCATTTAATTTCAGCGTATGGTTTTTGCTGACAAGACGCTGCTACGACAATTACGGCACGACAACCATGGCAAAAATGATAGAGCTTGAAAGCTATATGCCTTTTGATGAAAACTCTCAGATTGTAAAGCTCGACAGTGATTTCAAAATCACGGAAAATATGCCTGTGCTCGATGGCGCTACAGCTCTTCTTCCCGTTTATTCGGCAGTTATAAATGCCATTTATCCTGAGGACAGCGTTATCCACGATGGCAACGACTTCACAAGCGACAGTGCTATGCAGTATAAGAACACCTTGCGTGGCTATAAGGCCATTGTAGACGGCGATACGGATATTCTTTTCTGCGCAGGTCCATCCAAGGAGCAGGCTGAGTATGCCGCTCAGAATGGTGTTGAGCTGGAATACGTGCCGATTGGCAGAGA
>JAFYNW010000164.1 GCA_017547995.1 Clostridia bacterium
ATTTACGTCAGGAGCGCCAGGACCGCCGCCGATGAAGAGACCGTCAGCTTCGAGTGCTGCGATTTCTTCGAGTGTTACTGTAGGAGGAACGATAGTCACGTTGCAGCCTACGTTATTGAAAGCGCGGATCATGCTGTTCTTTACGCCGCAGTCGATAGCCACTACGTTATGGGAGTAGTTAGGTGTTCTCTTGTGCCACATCTTCTTGCAGGCAACAACAGAAACAGGGTTCTCGACAGGCTGGTGAGCAGCGATCTTTGCGAGAGCTTCTTCCTTTGTTGTTTCCACGTCTGTGATGATGACCTTCATGGAGCCTTCTTCACGGAGCATAAGTGTGATAGCTCTTGTATCAAGACCTGTGATACCAGGGAGACCGTATTCACTCATAACGTCGGAAAGAGTTCTTGTGAAACGGTAGTTGGATGGCTTGTCGTTATAGTCACCGACGATGAGACCGCCCATGTTAGGAGTCTTGCTTTCGAAATCTTCGTCTGTGATACCGTAGGAACCGATGATAGGGTATGTGAGAACAACCATCTGGCCGAAATATGCAGGGTCACTGATGAGCTCCTGATAGCCTACCATGCTTGTGTTGAAAACTGCTTCGCTTACAAGCTCAACGTCAGCGCCGAAGCCGTAACCTGTGAACTCTCTGCCGTTTTCAAACACGATTTTCTTCATCTTATTCATATTTGTAAACCTCCTTGCCTCCTGCTATTGTGTGTGTAACTCTGCCGTATACTTCCATGCCGTCAAACGGTGTGCATTTACCCATGGAAACAAAGTCAGAGGAATTGATTGTGTATTTGTCTTCTGTATCCAGAATAACGATGTCTGCCTTGGCGCCTTCCTTGATGTCATATTCAACGCCGATGATTTTGCCGCCCTTTGTCATGAGCTCAAGGAGAGTTTCAACAGGGACACCATGTTCTTTGCAAAGTGCTGTGTAGGATACTGCGAAAGCTGTTTCGCTTCCCACAATACCCATTGCGGATTTAGCCAGACCCTTGGATTTGTCCTCTACGGAATGAGGAGCGTGGTCTGTTGCGATGCAGTCGATTGTGCCGTCGAGAATGCCGTTGAGAATAGCTTCTCTGTCGGATGCGTCACGGAGCGGTGGATTCATCTTGAATCTGCCATGGTCCTCTGTGATGTCTGTATCGCAGAGCGCGATGTGGTGAGGTGTAACTTCGCAGGTTACGAAAGAGCCTCTCGCCTTTGCCGCGCGGACAGCCTCGATGCTTTCCTTTGCGGAAATATGGCATACGTGGTATCTTGCGCCGTACTTTTCAGCAAGAGCGATATCGCGTACAACCTGGCCGTATTCACATTCACTTACGATACCCTTGTGGCCGTTGGCCCTGGAGTATACGCCTTCGTGGATGTAACCGCCGTTGAGAAGAGCTTCGTCCTCGCAGTGTGCGGAGATGAGCACGCCTGTTTCGCCTGCAATCATCATGACCTTGTCCATCATTTCTTCTGTCTGGATGCCCTTGCCGTCGTCACTGAAGCCTGTGACGTAAGGAGCGATGTCGATGATGTTTACGATTTCCTTGCC
>JAFYNW010000165.1 GCA_017547995.1 Clostridia bacterium
CCGACAGGTATATTGTAAGCCAAATGAGCGTAAATTGCAATAAACGAAAAGTAGAATCCGGCAGTTTTGCCGATGGCAAACGTTGTGGTGTGACAAGTCACATTTGACAGGCGGGAGGGCACAGAGACCCTCCCCTACAACAAAACCTAAAGGCCCCTTTGTGTAAAGGGGGCTGGCAGCAAAGCTGACTGGGGGATTGTCACCTATTCAATGTGACTTGTCACACCATAATTTGCCGCAGGCAATCATCATTGCGGAGCAATATCATTTTGCTTTGCAAAACATCATTCATCATTGTCTTGGCGGGACGTCGAGGGCGCCGTCCGCTACGTTGTAAAACAAATGTGCTGACAACGTCCCTTTTTATGCAAACTTTCCACATAATTGTTGTAATCTGCTTTATTTTGTGTTAAAATCAAACCACAGAACAATATTCAAGGAGAATATCATTATGAATGCAATCACAAAAAAGCTTTCTCACATTCTCGAGCTTGGTCTTGCCAAGAATTACACTTCCGTTTCCTATGCTTTCATGGTAGGCGGCAAGCTTGTTGCAGCTGACGCTCTCGGCACAAACGGCGGCAAGGAAAACGCTCCTTCCACAATCAACGATACGTACAACGTCTGCTCGGTTTCCAAGGTTTACTGTGCTCTCGCTGCTATGAAGTGCGTTGAACTCGGTCTTCTCGACCTCGACAAGCCAATCTGCGAATATCTCCCTCGCTTCAAGATGCTTGACGAACGCTATAAGCTCATCACAACACGTCAGTGTCTCTCCCACACATCCGGTCTTCCTGGCACACAGTGGAAGGGCTTCTCTGTAACAGACGTTACAGCAGACAACTACTACGACGTTGTTTACGAATATATGTCAAACAGCTACCTCAAGGCTGACCCGGGCGAATACGCTGTATACTGCAACGACGGCTTCACAATGGCTGAAATGGTAATCGCTGAAGTTACAGGTATGCGCTTTGCAAAGTTCTGCGAAAAGTTCATCACAGGTCCTATCGGCGCAAAGACAACTCAGACATCCGAGCTTCTCACAGGCGAACACACACTCACACGTGAAAAGAACAAGCCTTATGAATTGCTCTACATCCAGGGTGGCGGCGGCTTTACAACAAGTATGCCTGACCTCTGCAAGATGGGTAACATGATTCTCCATCCTGAAGGAATTTTCGCACAGTCCTCCATCGATGAAATGGCAAAGCCACACGGCAAGACATTCCTCGCAAACGACAGCCGCAGCACAGGCTTCGGTCTCGGCTGGGACAACGTAAGCTTCACAGATATCGACTACGACCTGGGCGAGGGCGTAATGCAGAAGGGCGGCAACTCCTTCCAGTTCACAACTCAGCTCATCGTTATTCCAAAGTACGACGCAGTTCTCGCGCTCAGCGAAACTCACGACTGTAAGCTCGACGTTCCTGAAACAATTCTCCGACTCTTCGGTGTTCTCATGCTTGAAGAATACGGCATCAACATCTGGAAGAACTTCAAGAAGGTGCCTTCTGAAATGGTTGAAAACTACGCAGGCAAGTATCTTATGCCATCTGCAATTCTCGACCTTGAATTCTACGGCCCATATATGCACGTTTCCCGTATTTCCACAAGAAACGACGTGAAGGTGCCTGCTCATCAGCGCCTCAAGTTCGACGGTGAAAAGTTCCTCGGTGAAAACGGCCAGACATTCTTCTTCGAAGAACACAACGGCCAGATTTACGTAATCTCCAACATCCGCGGCAAGAATATTCCACAGATGCAGAAGGCTCTCCCTGTAAAGCCTGTATCCGAAAGCTGGAACAAGCGTCTCGGCAAGAATTACGTCTGCGTTACAACAACACCTTACGACCTTGTTATCTACGAGCTTATGACAGGCTTCAGGATGAACAAGCTCGACGGCGTTGAAGGCAACCTCGTTGCATCCTTCTCCGGCAGAAAGGACGCTGATATTTACGGTGGTTTCGAAGCTTCCGTTCACGAAATCAACGAAAATATGGCAACAGGCTTCATCAATACACCTGCAAACGGCAGCCGTGACCTTGTAACTCTCATTTTCCACGAAAAGGACGGCATCGAATACTGCACAACATCCTCTTATACATACCGCGACACAGATTCCCTCCCTGTTTACGCAGGCGAAGGCTTCCATCAGTGTCCTTATGAAAACAAGGTTTACAAGCTTGAAAACGAGCTCAAGGAGCTCCCTGAAGTGCCAAACGGCAGACGTATTCTCGTGCTCGACAAGGATATGTCGGTATTCTACGATACAATGTACGGCGGCGAATTCAAGGGCATCAAGGAAGGCTTCATTTCCTTTATCTAACGTGTGTTTACACACACGATATGTTTACCACGTAAACATATCATATCGAATCGCGAACAATCGCGATATATCGAGTCTTTCAAAAGACATATCGAGTTAACAAAGTTAACATATCGACAAAAAGCCACTCTTTCGAGTGGCTTTTTTAGGGCGTTTTTCTTATTTCATCTGATACAATATGAGCCCTATGGCAATGGATATGCCACCTATGATAAACGGCAACCAGTAATCCAGTTTTTCATATCCTGCGATAAAAGTACGCTCTGTTTTAACAGGACCAAACACTTCATTTGCCTTTTTCACGTCATTTGTATAGGCGTTGAGTTGCATATTTGTAATATACATCTGGTTTCTCGTGCTCATCATATTTATCATACCTATGCCATTTGATTTCTTTCTGCCAAGGAGAAAAATAAGCGCAATTCCACCCACTACCATACTACGTCCAATAATGCTGATTATCGGAACATCTTCGCGCCAATTTGGAAATACAGTAAACGCAAATGTAAATACCATTATAAAAACAACATACC
>JAFYNW010000166.1 GCA_017547995.1 Clostridia bacterium
CTCACCTACAGTTACATTATTTGCATCGGAGCTAAGTGTACCACTCAGTTCAAGCTTTGCTGTATTGGATGGTGCCGCAGAAAATGATGTGCCTTCTGCTGTAGCAAGTTCAAAACTTGATTTATCAAGTGTACCGATTACAGAAGTATAATTATCGTTTGTTGTATATGTGACGTTGACGTTCACAGCAGCATTGGAATGATTTGTTACAGTAATCGTATCTGCACCATTCTCACATGTCCAATTAGCTTCAGCCACATTCTTATAAGTATGTGTTTCTGGATCCCAAGTGCCGGTGCTTGCAGCATTATACGTATATTCGAGGCTGCCCCAAGTAATATCTATGCTGTAAATTGTTCCACTGTTGATACCTTCATTATACGAGGCAGTTACTTGTTTTTGTTTAGATTCTTCTGCCATAGCTGTCATCGTAAATAACATTGCCAATGTAAGTGTAATCGCTAAAATCTTCTTCATGAGTAAGCCTCCTTAGTTAACTTTAACATTAATTGGTATTTCTGTATTGAGAACGGCTTTTTCTCCACTTTCAATATCATAATAATGAACAACAAACTTTCCATCATAACTACCTTTGGAGAGAATTTTGGCAGCATTGTCAGTAAGTTCGACCTCGCTCATTTTATTCCCCGGCGAGATAGTACCCGACTGGGCTATAAGATTATCACGGATAATTATCTGCAGAACAACATCGTGTGTTGAACGCTGAGGATTTGCAAAATAAAGGTCGACCGTTTTGTCTGCAAGATTGATGGAAACATCCTTTGAAAAGGTCAGGCTTACTGCCCCGCCATTTTCAGGAGCTTCATTTTTCTTATCTGCGTCATCTTCGATCTTTTCAACGTTGCTTTCCTGTTCAGGAACACGGTCAGGCGCAAGAATTACGGGAGTTTCTTTGGAACACAATGCCCATACTGCGATACAAACCGAAACGATCGCAATCAGCAATAAAAGTAAAATAAGGCGTTTATTTTTATCTTTTTTCATAGCTACCCTCCCAAACTGTATTTATATAATAATTATAAATAATCGATAGCTATAAATCAATACATTTTTGACAAATTCTGACAAAAAATGCCCACTCATATAGAGTGGGCATAGATTTAATTATTTGAAGTACATAAAGAGATTACACTTAATCATACCGTTGTAAAGCTTTCTCTTCTTGTCAGCCTTTTTACCGAAATAATCTTCAAACTTTTCATCAGAAGAAATAATATATTTCTTAAGCTCAGGAGCCTTTTTGATAGCATAGCCAAAGCTTTCGTAAATATCACGTGCTTCTTCGAGTTCGAGGAGTCTTTCGCCGTATGGTGGATTACTGATAAGTGTACCTGTCATGCCTGTATAGTCAATTGCAGTAGCATCTTTTCTGCTTACTTCAATAAGACCTTCGAGGCCTGCGCGCTTGATATTTTCGTTACAGAGACGAACTGATTCGGAGGAAATATCGGATGCGTAAATAGGCATCTTTACGCGGTTTTCCTTCGCGATAGCTGCTTCCTTCTGTTCCTTGAATACAGATGTATCAAAGAAAGACCAGTTTTCTGCATCAAAGCTTCTTCTTGCGCCAGGAGCGATATTCATAGCAGCCATAGCTGCTTCGATGACAATTGTACCAGAGCCGCAGAAAACGTCATAGAATGGCTCTCTGCCTCTGTAACGTGCAACCTTAACCATAGATGCTGCGAGAGTTTCTCTGATAGGAGCTTCATTCATAGCAAGACGATAGCCGCGCTTGTAAAGCGGTGTGCCTGTCGTATCAATGAACACGTGGCAAAGGTCATTCATAAGTGAGAACTGAATCTGCATCTTAGCACCTGTTTCCGTGAGGAAATTAGTGCCAAGCTTAGCTTTGAGCTTTTCAACGATAGCCTTTTTAGTGATACTCTGACAGTCACGAACACTGAAAAGCTTGGAATGGATGGAGTAACCCTTTACAGGGAAAGCATTTGTTTTGCCGATAAACTTTTCCCAAGGCAATGCCTTTACACCTTCGAAAAGCATATCAAACGTTGTAGCTCTGAACTTGCCTACTACGAGGAGAACTCTTTCACCGCAACGAAGATTTACGTTAGCACGTGCGCATTCGGACATATCACCGTCAAAGAATACTCTGCCGTTTTCAGCAACAACGTTTTCGAACTTATTGAACTTAAGCTCGTCTGCAACAAGTCCTTCTACGCCCATAAGGCAAGGGACACAAAAAGTATATTTCATAAAACTTCCTTTATTTACAAACTTCAGGGCGGAAATATCCGCCCTGAGAAAATTTATTTACCAACAATAAGACCAAAACCGCCGTTGTCTCTCTTATAAACGATACAATATTTTTCGTTTTCTTCAGAATTTTTGAAGAAGAAAAATTCGTGGTTGAGAAGCTCCATCTGAAGAATAGCATCTTCGACTGTCATAGGCTTAAGATCGAATTCCTTCACCTTGACAACAGATGAGATTTCTTCTGCCTCGATATTGCCGAGATATTCAGCTTCGAAGGCGCCGTTTCTGAGTTTCTTTTCAAGCTTAGTCTTATTCTTCTGAATCTGCTTTTCTATGCTATCAATTGCTCCGTCAATCGACTTGTACATATCATTTGAACTTTCCTGTGCTCTGAAATAGTAGCCGGCATGCTTTACTGTGATTTCAGCAATATGTCTGCCACGTTCAATCTGGAAAGTTACATGAGCTGTAGATTCTCTGTCAAAATATCTGTCGAGCTTTTCGCACTTAACTTTAGCGTAATCGTGAAGCTCACCGGATACAGCAACTTTTCTGTCAGCAATAGTAATAGTCATAAAAACCTCTCTTTCTGCCAAAACAGAGGAGATTAAAGGATAACCTCACAGTGTCTTGTAACATTACAGCCAATGTTTACAAAGCAAGGCAAACCAGCGATATGTGTAGGATAGGAAAGAATCTTTACACCGAGGCATGTTACTGTGCCGCCGAAGCCCTGAGGACCGATGCCGAGAGCGTTGATTCTTTCAAGCATTTCCTGCTGAAGACCTTCATAGAATTCGTTCTTTGCAGGAGCATCAAGCGGAGATACACAAGCCTTCTTAGCGAGAACTGCTGCCATTTCAGAAGTACCACCGAGGCCAACGCCAACGATGATTGGAGGACATGGCAAGGAGCCAGCCTTTTCAACACATTCAGCAACGAAAGAAACGATATCTTCTCTTGTAGCTGCTGGTGTGAACATCTTCATAGCACTCATGTTTTCGCTGCCAAAGCCCTTTGGTGCAACTGTGAGCTTGATCTTGTCACCTTCAACCAAAGATGTGTGAACAACTGCAGGAGTATTATCTTCTGTGTTGACTCTGTCCATTGGGTCTCTTACTACGGAGTAACGGAGATAACCATCCTTATAGCCCTGACGAACACCTTCGTTGATAGCGTCTGTAAAGCTGCCGCCTACGATATGTACGTCCTGACCGATTTCAGCGAAGATAACAACAACGCCTGTATCCTGGCAAATAGCTACCTGCTTGTCTCTTGCAAGCTTGGCATTCTGTTGGATCTTATCGAAAACCTCCAAAGCAATAGGAGATTCTTCAACTTTCTTAAACTTTTCTACTGCAGCGAGAACGTCCTTAGGCATATTGCAGTTTGCATCGATACATGCCTGACGCACTGCAGCAGTAATTTCTGTTACATTTATTTCTCTCATTGTTTTACCAAACCTTACTTAATCTTTTTACCGTCAATGAATACAGCCTTTGTCTGTGTAGCGATTTCCATTGGGTTGCCGTCGAAAATTACGATGTCAGCATCCTTACCAACCTTGATAGAACCAACGCGTTCATCAATGTTAGCAACCTTAGCTGCATTGATTGTGATAGCCTTAAGAGCTTCCATTTCGTCCATGCCGTTCTTTACAGCCATCATTGCACACACAGGAAGTGTTTCGATAGCAAGAACCGGGTGGTCAGTTGTGATAGCCATTGTAAGACCGTATCTCTGAACTTCGCCGTAGGAAGCGAATGTCTTGTTCTTTGTTTCAGGCTTTGTGGAAACGCCAAGTGTTGGGCCCATGCAGAATTCAACGTTGTTCTTCTTGAGCTGTTCCTTAACGAGAACTGCATCAGATGTGTGAATCATATTGAACTTGATGCCGAATTCCTTAGCGATTCTCATAGCTGTGAGAATATCGTCAGCACGATGTGCGTGCATGTGAGCAGGAATTTCACCCTTGAGAACAGGAATCATAGCTTCGAGCTTCATATCGAATACGTCGTCGCCCTTTTCCTTCTTTCTGAGGTACTGCTGTGTCTTGAAGAGAGCTTCTCTGAGAATAGCAGCTGTAGCCATTCTTGTTGCAGGAGACTTCTTCATTCTCTGGAAGTAGCCCTTTGGATTTTCACCGAAAGCCATCTTCATAGCTGCAGGAGCCTTGATTACCATTTCATCAGGGTCTGTGCCGTAGAGCTTGATAGCGCAGAGCTGACCGCCGATAACGTTGCCGGAGCCAGGGCCTGTACATGCGGATGTGATACCAGCATTTACAGCAAGCTTGAATGCCTTGTCATATGGGTAAATCGCATCGATACCTCTGAGATGAGGTGTCCATGGGTCTGTGGATTCGTTAGTGTCGTTGCCTTCCCATCTGATGGATTCTTCGGAAACACCGATGTGGCAGTGACATTCAATAAAGCCAGGAGTGATATAGCCGCCTTCTGCATCGATTACTTCACCATTGTATTCTGGAGCAGCAGATGCATCACCAAAAGCTGTGATTTTACCATTTTCAAAATCTACGTAGCCGTTTTCGAAAACTTCACCTTCCATAGTGAGAAGCTTACCATTAATAATTCTCATATTTTCCTCCTTAAAACTATATAAAAAATTTATATTTTTAACATAAAATTTGACACGTTTTTCAGCGAGTATGTATTATAATCAGGTTGTAGTGAATGGCCAAAACCGTTCATATCTTTATCCCCACAACCCTATTTCGGGCGTCTGCTTATGCAGGCGCTTCTTTTTTTAGTCTGTAATATTTACAAATACCTTTTCGCCCGGTGAAATATATCCGAGCTTATCACGGGCGATTTTTGCAATATATTCCGGATCGTCCGAGTTTTCGATTATAGATTCTATCTCAGCATTTTTAAGTTGCTGTTCTTCAACTGCCGAACGAAGCTCTGCACCCTCTGCCTTTTTGTCTTTGATCTGCAATTGAAGTGAAACGATAGTATAAACGGCGTAAACCGCAAAAACAAGAACACCCAATTTCAGGAACAAACCCGAGCCTCTGTTTTTATTCATTGTACCTCCGATTCAAAATAACAAAAGAAAATTATCTTATAATTCTATTGTATACTATTTTTCAAAAAAGTCAATTTATAATTTTGTTTTTAACTGTAATTATGACTATTTTTTGCTGTTTTTGTTCGTCATATTTCTTATGAGCCACACTCCGACGATAAAAAACAATATCTGGTATAAGCTTATCCGTCCTTTACAGACTGTAAGCACAAACAGAAAATACAGCGCAGAACAAATAATGCTCATCAGAAAATCGAGCACAAACCTGCTTACGCCATGCCTTAGCCATCTGTATGCATAATTGTGAAGTAAAAATATAATTCCGCATACGCAGCCGAACAAGGATGAATACAGTAAAATATTGACTTGCTCAAAAATTGTAAAGCTCATCAGAAAATCTTCGACCAGAAGCTTTCGTGACGAATGTCTTTTTCGTTGTATTCAATGCATAGAATACAGCCTTCGATGACTATTTCACCCGATTCGACAGACAACTTTTCCACTCTCAGATCTTCCCCGCAGACTGACATACTACCACCGGACGTAACCAGAATGACCTCATTTTCATCGAAACTTCTGACGTCATAAACACCTGTGATGCTTATTTTTTCCTTATTTTCGATGATGACGTTATGAGGCATATTGGGACTTTTAGACAGTTCACTTTTCATAATAATATCCTTTCACATATAATTTCAGTAAATATATATGAAAAAGTGGACAAATTATGATTAGTCTATCTGTCTGTACATAAGACCTGCATCTTCTTTTTTTACGTGTTCAGATATGCTGATAACTTCAACTGTCATAGCACGGTTACCGAAGGAAATCTTGATTTTATCACCGATTTTGACCTGATATGATGCCTTTACAGTTTTGCCGTTTACTTCAATCTTTTCACCATCGCAGGCATCGTTTGCAACAGTTCTTCTTTTGATAAGTCTTGTGACCTTGAGATATTTGTCTATTCTCATTTTTATCACCTCTTATAGTTCAAATGCGAACGAATTATTTGGCGACTCTGTCCTTGAGGCCCTTGCCTGGCTTGAAAACAGGAACTTTCACTGCATCAATCTTGATCTTTTCGCCTGTAGATGGGTTAACGCCTTCGCGTGCAGCTCTTCTCTTGACCTCAAACGTACCAAAACCGATAAGCTGAACCTTATCCTGCTTTTCAAGCGCTTCTGTTACAGCTTCAACCATAGCCATAATAGCTGCCTCGGAGTCCTTCTTTGTAAGACCTGTCTTATCTGCTACCGCAGCAATCAATTCCAATTTATTCATTTATTTACCCTCCACTACTTTTTTATATTCATTCCAAAGCTTGTCCATTTCCTCAAGGGACATATTCTTGAGGTTTTCGCCAGCTTTTTCTTCCACGTATGCAAAGCGTCTTGTAAACTTCTGTGATGCGTTATAAAGTGCCTGCTCGCAGTCAACCTTGCAGAAACGCGCAACGTTTACAACGGCAAAGAGAAGGTCACCGATTTCTTCTTCAATTTTTGAGCCTTCCTTGATTGCCTGCTCGACTTCTTTTGTTTCTTCATATACTTTTTCGAGAGCACCTGAAACGTCAGGCCAGTCAAAACCTGCTTTTCTTGCACGCTTCTGAATCTTTTCAGAGTACATGAGAGACGGAAGAGCCTTTGGAACGCGTTCCATTTCGTCTGTATAAGTTTCGCTCTTCTTTTCCTTGAGCTTCATCTGATCCCAGACGTCAAGCACTTCGTCGCTTGTATTGACACCTACGTCACCGAATACGTGAGGATGTCTGAACACAAGCTTCTGGCATACGTCGTCAGCTACATCATCAAAATTATACTTGCCGGCTTCCTCTGCAATTCGGCTGTGGAACACAACCTGCATAAGAACGTCGCCAAGCTCTTCCTTAAGATTAGCATCATTTTTGTTGTCGATAGCATCACAAGCCTCATAAGCCTCTTCGAGCAGATTCATTCTGATAGATTCATGCGTCTGTTCTCTGTCCCATGGGCAGCCGTTTTCACTTCTGAGCAATTTCATAATCTCAACGAGATCATTTATATCATATTTTGCTTTTTTCTGAAAATCCATAGTCTTTCCCTTCTCCGTCTATTTTAATTTTAATATCTTAACCAATTTTTCACCTTTAGGCATCATGAGAATATCTTCTTTTGTAAATCCGCCAGTCGCAAGCAGTGTGAGGAAATAAATAAAAACACAACCACTGATAACGGAAACAATACCAAGCTTTGCCCCGATCATTGCAGATATAGGGTCGATTGTAAGATATGCAAATATACCCATTACCACTGCAGAAATAAACGTTTTCATAAACATTTTAGAAACAGAAAGCTCTCTGTAATGCTTTTTGATAACGATGATATTCAGAGTTGCAATGACGCCATAACAGCACATTGTGCCTATCGGCGCACCGTTTATATTGATACCCGGATTGCCAACGAGAATATAGTTTGCAGCAATTTTTACAGCACCGCCAATGAGCATTGTGCCAACGGGAACGTTTATCTTGCCTATTGCCTGCAATACAGAGTTTGAAAGCGAAACAAGAGCAATAAACATTACTGCGATGCCGAGATACGAAAGCAACGGAGTTGCAATTGCCACGTCCTCTGGTCTTGAGTAATAAAGCAGATTCAGAATAGGTTTTGAAAGAATCAGAAAACCTACGCCTGCAGGAAATGCACTCATGGATGCAAGCTTGAAGGCTGTACCTATAGTTTCGGCTGTCTTTTCCCTGTTTTTCATAGCGATATACGTGGAAATCGCAGGAATAATACTTACAGAAATGGCAACGACAAATGTCTGAGGAAGATTATATAGCGTTACGGACATACTGTAAGCGCCGTAAAGCTTGTTTGCCATTATTTCTGAAAAACCTGCCGCAAACTGAAGTCTGCTCATAACAAGGAACATATCGATAAGATTTGTAAGACTGAGCACAGCCGAGCCGACAGTAACCGGCACTGCCATTTTTACAATAGATTTAGCAAGCGGAATGAATGGTGAGTCTGCTCTTACGTTGCGATATTCTCTGATTTTTTTGATTACAATCGCAAAGAGATACAATGCAGACATCAAAGTACCTAAAGTAACGCCTAAAATTGCGCCTGCAGCGCAGATTTCAAAGGAATATCCTCTGCTCTGCAAAATATACGCAAATAAAAGACCAAATCCAAGCTTACCGACAGATTCAAGCACCTGTGAAACAGCAGTGGGCACCATATCGGAAAGGCCCTGATAAAAGCCTCTGATAATGGAAACTATCGATACAAAGAATAATGATGGTGCAATTGCCAATACTGCATAATAAGCCATAGTGTTGCTTACAAGCACGGTAAGAGGTTTTGCAAATACAGCCATTATAAGGCTTGCGAGAATACCAATAACCGAGAATGAAAGCAAAGAAACCTTTAATATGCTTTTGATTCTCTTTTGATTACCAACAGCATTTGCTTCTGCCACCATTTTTGAAATGGCAATAGGCAGACCTGCTGTGGAAATTACGAATAACGTGGAATAAATCGTATAAGCGATGCTGAAAACGCCCATACCGTCCGCACCAATAAGATTGGTGAGTGGTATTTTGAAAACAGCACCTATAACTTTGGTTGCTATACTTGCAATCATAAGCACAAGTGCGCCGACTGCAAAGCTCTGAGTTTTTTTCAATATAGTGACCTCTCGGATTTATTTGCCAAAAAGCTTTGGCATAACATACGACTTGATTTCATACATAAGCTTTTCAATATCAATAGTCTTGAATTCGCCCTTATAGTAAAGCATTTTACCTCTTACCATATTCATTGTAACGTCCAGACCACGCATTGAATATACGATAGTCGAATAAATATCGTGTACAGGATAAAGATTTGGTCTTGCAAGATTTATCATGATGATATCTGCATCCATACCAACCTTAATCATGCCACTTTCATGCTCTCTGCCCTGCGCATAAGCACCGTTTACTGTAGCAAGTTCAACACCTTTACAGCTGCTTAAAATAGCAGGATTATGAGTCATTCCCTTCTGCAAAAGAACTGCCGTCTTGATTTCTTCGAACATATCGTGGCTGTTGTTGGAGCATACACCATCTGTGCCGATGCCAACACGTACACCGCAGTCAAGCATATCACAAAGCGGAGCGATACCACTGCCGAGCTTGAGATTACTGATAGGATTGTGCGCGATAACTGCATCTCTTGCCCTTAGAATATTCATATCCTCTTTTTCAATGAATACACAGTGAGCAGCCGTTGTGCGTGTGTCAAATATGTGATGCTTATCGAGCACCTGAACAGGCGTCAGCCCACCATTGCGTTCTTTGCATTCCACGTGCTCCTTAAGCGTTTCAGAAACGTGAACGTGCATAAGAAGATTGTTTTCCTTCGCAAACTGAGCGTGGTCGAGCCATACTCTGTCAAAGGAAGTATACTCGGCATGAATGGACATATCCAATTTTATTCTGCCATTATCACAGTTATGCCAGTTCTTAAAGAAGGATTTTGTTTCGTTTGTAGAATTGAGAGAATCAAAAGTATATCCTGCTCTGTCGAAAGAAATGGCGCCATTGGAGATATTTGCCTTGATTCCACTTTCAAAAACGGCTTTACCAATCTCATCAAGTTTAAAGTACATCTCCTTTACAGATACGGTACCATGGGCAATTGAGTCGGCTATACCAAGCAGTGTGCTGAGATAAACAGTTTTTTCATCATGTTTTGCCTCGACTGGGAAAACCATCTTGTTAAGCCAGCTGTCCAAGTCATATTCATCGGCATATCCGCGCATTGCAGACATTGGAAGATGTGTATGTATATTATGTAAGCCAGGCATAATAAGATGATTCTTCGCATCGATAATTTCCTTTGCTTCGCCTTCAGGCTTTACCTCACCAATGTATGAAATCTTGCCATCTTTTATGGCTACGTAGCCATTTTCGATATATTTATTATTATCCATTGTAAGGATATTTGCATTTATAAATAAGATATCCATAGTTTAACCTTTCATTTCAGGCAACACTGTCATTACAAGCTTTGCAAAGCTTGTTTCAGCCTTTTCTGCTTCTTCATTTACTTCCTGAACTGTTACTTCCTTTTTAGCCATACCTGCTGCAAGGTTTGTAATCAAAGAAATACCGAGTATTTTAAGTCCACAGTGTCTCGCTGTGATAACCTCAGGAATCGTTGACATACCTACCGCATCAGCGCCTAAAATTCGCATAGCCTTGATTTCAGCGGGTGTTTCAAACTGAGGTCCTGTAGCGTAAAAGTATACGCCCTCTCTGATTTTAATGCCAAGTTCTTCAGCTTTACACTTAGCTATTTGTCTATATTCTTCGGTATATGTATAAGTCATATCGAAGAATCTGTCACCTAACTCTTCAATATTTTCACCTCTTACAGGATGGATATCAAAAAGTCTGATGTGATCGCTGATCAACATAAAATCACCGACGTTATAATCAAAGTTTATGCCGCCGCTGGCGTTTGTTATAAGCATACTGTGTACACCAAGAAGCTTGGCAACTCTTACAGGAAAAGCAACGTCTGCCGCTTCATAGCCTTCATAACAGTGAAGTCTTCCCTGCATTACCATAACGTTTTGACCTGCGAGTTTGCCGAAGACAAGTCTTCCGCGGTGATCCGGCACAGTGGAAATCTTAAAGTTTGGAATATTCTTATATTCCACGTATACAGGATTTTCTACCATATCGCCCATAAATCCAAGTCCTGAGCCGAGAATCATCAGCACGTCAGGTCTGAAATCTGAGATTCTGCTTTTGATATAATTGGCACTTTCAGCATAATCAGCAAACTTATACATAACTTCCTCCTAAAACGTCAAGTTCAAAAAGGCAAGAGATATCCTCTTGCCTTTTATCGCATTTACGATTACTTGAGTTCAAAACCACAAGATGCACAGAATGCATCTTCCTTGCAATATTCTTTGCCACAGTTAGGGCATTTGGACGTAGCCTTCTTTTCTGAAAGCTCTTCCTTGATAGATTCAATAAGCTGAAGCTTTTCATCAATAATAAGAAGCTTGTTTTCAAGCTCATCAGGGTCAACTTCAACGCCTGTGTGAGTCAGATAAACGCTTTTGCCAATTTCCTTGTAGAGAATTTCGATATCGGAGTTGATGTCCATAATCTGAAGATTAAGCTTTGTAGTTTCAACAACTGAGCCGGCCTTTTTGCTTGCCACGTCTGCTGCTTTGCCTGCTGCTTCTGCAGCCTGAGAAGCTGTAATTTTAACTTTTTCCATCAAATTCTTGAAATCCATAACCATTCTCCTTTATTTAGTTATTTGAATCTGTTTCCGCCTTAAAAATCAATTCGCGCTTTGTCTGGACAATAGAATCGATATTATCGATGTATTCCTTAGGATATTTTGGATTCGCAATACGGTCGAGCTTCATGCCGAAATTGTTTGTAATCTTACTTACACCCCCTGCACCGATGGCAATTACTGTGCAGAGTTCTTCCATCATAGCTACGTTATAGAAGCTCAATGTGCCAGGTTTTGCAAAACCTGTGTTTTCGAGCCCACCGGCAATGTATTTTTGTCTGTAAATGTAGTAAGGCTCAAGACCTTTACCCCTTATGTATTTATGGGCTTTATTGAGTGTCTTAGCCTCTAAATCATAGTGGTTGTCATAAATAACTGCCGCACCTCTCTTCTTAGCAAGAGAATGTACTGTAACGTTATCCGGATCGAGCTTACATACTTCCCTGACACTTTCAAGAAGACCCGCTTCGTCATCACCCGGAAGACCTGCAATAAGATCCATATTGATTACGAAGTTGCCGACTTCACGTGCAAGGTTATATTTTTCAATAATATCATCCTTGGTGTGGTTTCTGCCGACACCCTTGAGTACATCGTTAATCATTGTCTGAGGATTGATACTGATACGTGTTACGTTGAAATCACGCATAAGCTCAAGCTTCTTGCGATTGATAGTTTCAGGTCTGCCCGCTTCAACGGAGTATTCGCGGAGGTCGTCTCTATAGAGTCGTTCGTTTACAGCTGTAAGAAGTCTTTCGAACTGATCATCGTTGAGTACAGTAGGTGTACCGCCACCAATATAGATACTGCCTATTCTGAGGTTATTATTCTTAACCATTTCACTTACTGCATCAATTTCCTTGAGCAGACACTGAACGTATGGCTCAACCAAGTGACCCATCTTCTGAACGGAATTACTTACAAAAGAACAGTAAGAGCATTTTGCAGGACAAAATGCAATACCAATATAAATCTGGATTTCATTTTTATCAAGCATAGCTTCACATGCGTTTGAAACCTTGGCACACTTGATGCAAAGATCACGTTTTTCTTTTGAGATAAAATATCTCTTCTTGAGAACCTCATCTGCTTCTGCATCAGACATACCATTCTGCAGATCAAAACGGATGATTTTAGCAGGTTTTACGCCTGTCTGAGAGCCCCAGACAGGTTTATTTGGCAATAACTGAATTACGCACTTATATACCGCGGTCTTGACAGAACGTGTAAGGTCCCAACGAATATCTTCATCAGATGTTGTCTTTGCAGTAGTTCTCTTCTTGGATGTATATACCTTTTCGCCTCTTTTGAGAGTGCAATACGTTGTAATAAATCTGCCGTTACGCTTAACTTCGACAGTCATTGTGTCGTCTTCAAGGTCGTCAAACACACGGATATGCTGTTCTTCAGGCATAAGTGAAATAAGTGTGTCCTGAACGGCTGTATTTCTGTCATGTCCAACAAGATAATATTTCATCGTTTCATCGCTTCCATCATATATTCATTAGAATGTCTCTCATATTCGAGAGTTGTCGGGCTTTCGTGACCAGGAAGTACACGATAGTCACCCTTAAGCTCGGCAATCTTTTTGAGGCTGACGTACATCTTATTAAGGTCACCGTTTACAAGGTCACATCTGCCGCAAGTGCCCTTGAAGAGTGTGTCACCCGCAAAGATAACGTCTTCGCATACAAGGCAGATACTGCCGTTGCTGTGACCAGGTGTATTCAATACGTCAAACGTAAGATTGCCAACCTGAATTTTGTCGCCATCTTCAAGAAGAACGTCAGGAGTTACTTCTACGTATTTAGCAGTTGTAAACTTGCCGAACTTTGTCACTTCTTCCTTCTTGAGAAGGTATGCATCATCCTTATGAACTGCGATTTTTGCACCTGTAGCCTTCCAGACTTCATGCGCAGCCATAATATGATCGTAATGAGAATGTGTAAAGACAATATACTTTACATCGGCGCCCATATCTTTGATTGCTGCAAGTATCTTATCTTCTCTTGCACCTGGATCGACAACAATTGCTTCTTTCGTAGCTTCATCCATAGCAATATAGCAATTTGTCATCAGCATGCCGACCTGAAGTACGTTAATTACCATTTTTCTTACCTCTCTGCATTTCGTCTGTGTCCATAATGATTGTTACAGGACCATCGTTGACGTGGTCAATCTGCATATCTGCACCAAACTCACCTGTAACAAAGCTTACTCCATTTTCCTTAAGAACTTCCTTAAACTTTTCGTAAAGTGGAATTGCTGTTTCAGGTCTTGCGGCACCAATGAAGCTAGGGCGCTTGCCGTGTGAGCAATCAGCATAAAGTGTGAAATTACTTACAAGCATAATTTCACCGCCGATATCCATAAGGCCCTTGTTCATCTTGCCATTTTCATCTTCAAAAATTCTTAGGCCGACACATTTTTCAGCAAGATATTTGCATTCTTTTTCTGTGTCATTGCCGGATATACCAAGAAGAACAAGCAAACCCTTGCCGATCTGGCCACCCTTTTCACCATTTATTGTTATGTCAGCTCTGCTGACTCTTATAACTACTGCTCTCATTATTCTTCTGCATCTCCAAATTTTCTGTATACGTCAAGAACACCCTTTGTTTTTCTTACGCGGGACATTGCAAGCTCAAGCTGTTCTATGCCTGTTACGTCAACTGTAAGATAGAAAATACTGTGTCCGTCAATTTCATCTCGCACGTTCATCTTGCTTACGTTAATCTTCATGTTAGCGAAGATATTGAGAACTTCGACGTATACGCCAATTCTTGTCTTTGTTTCAATCTTAATATCCGTACTGTATCTGTTCTTAGTACCGTTCTGCCACGAAACTTTAATCCACTTACCTGCTTCTTCAGGGTTTTCGAGTGATTTTCTTACGTTATCACAGTTCTTACGGTGGATAGAAACACCCTGTGTTCTGGAGATAAAACCAATGATTTCATCACCAGGAATAGGCGAACAGCACTTGGCAAACTTGATCATACAGTTATCAATACCGTCAACGTAAACGCCGCTTGCAGAGACACCCTTTCTAGGAGTAAGCTGTCTGTTAGGATTTTCAAGCTCTTTTGCTTTATTTATCTTATTGATTTCTTCCTTGATCTTGTTAAGTGCCTTGCTGAGTGGTGTACCGCCGTAACCAATAGAAGCATACAGCTCTTCCATTGTATCAATATTGAACTTACCAAGGATTACCTTGTTATTTGCATCATTATAAAAATCTGTGTAGAGGAAATTGATTCTGAGCTCTCTGTCAAGGTCGTTTTTGCCTCGTTCAACGTTTTCTTCGTGACATTCCTTTTTGAACCACTGCTTCATCTTTGTGCGCGCAGTGTTTGTCTTTGCAATTTTCAGCCAGTCACGCTTAGGACCGCCGACTTCCTTGGACGTTGTAATCTGAACGATATCGCCATTCTGAAGCTCATAGTCAAGGCTTACGATACGGTTATTAACCTTTGCACCAACCATCTTATTACCAACGGCTGAATGGATTTCATAAGCGAAGTCGATAGGTGTAGAGCCCTTTGGAAGATTGATAACGTCACCCTTTGGTGTGAATACGAATACTTCGTCGACGAAAAGGTCCTGCTTGATATTTGTGACAAATTCCTGAGCTTCACTTTCCTGCTGATTTTCGAGAAGCTGTCTGATCCAGGCAAATGTTTCTTCGTTCTGTCTGCCGTGGAGACCATCTTTATACTTCCAGTGTGCTGCAACACCATATTCAGCCATTTCGTGCATAGCCTTGGTTCTGATCTGGATTTCAAATGGAATACCTTCACGGCCGATAACTACTGTATGGAGTGACTGATATCCGTTTGGCTTAGGAGTACTGATATAGTCCTTGAATCTGCCTGGTACAGGCTTATAAATATCATGAACGTAGCCGAGTACGTTATAGCAATCAGAAAGATTTTCTACGATAACGCGCATAGCACAGATATCATACATTTCGGAGAAATCAAGATTCTGACCGTAAAGCTTTCTGTAAATACTGTAAACGTGCTTTACTCTTCCCTTGATTTCACAGCTTATACCTGCATCGCGAAGTTTTTCGCCGATGTTCTGCTGAACGCCTTCGAGGAAAATCTCAAGGTCTTTTTCCTTATCGGCAATATAGGACATAATTTCCTTGTAGCCGATAGGGTCGAGAATCTTGAGCGAAAG
>JAFYNW010000167.1 GCA_017547995.1 Clostridia bacterium
ATGATTGACGAAGCTCGTATCCACTATGCAGTTATCAACACAGGCGGCACAGCTCCTAACGTTGTTCAGTCTGAAGCTCAGGTGCTCTACGCTATCCGCGCTCCAAAGGTAACTCAGGTTAAGGAACTCTTTGAACGCGTAAATAAGTGTGCTCAGGGTGCGGCTCTCATTACAGAAACTTCCGTTGATATCGAACAGGTTTCTGCATACTCCGACTATATCTCCTGCGACGTCTGCGCAGACGTTATCCAGAAGCATATGGAAGAGCTCCTTCCAATCGGCTATACAGAAGAAGAAATGGAATACGCAAAGAAGTTCCAGGCTGTTATCACAGACCTCGACAGAGCAGGCCTCAAGAGCCGTGCAAAGCTTCTCGGCGGCAAGAAGGCAAACGAACTCCTCGAAACACCTCTCTGGGACTTTATGACATACCATAAGGGTGGCTCCAAGGGCTCCACAGACGTTGGTGACGTCAGCTGGGTAGTTCCAACAGGTCAGTTCAGCGCAGTTACACTGGCAGCAGGTACACCTGGCCATGCATGGCAGGTTGTAGCACAGGGCAAGGGCCCTATCGCTCATAAGGGCGTTCTCTTCGCAGCAAAGGTTCTTGCAGCTTCCGCTTATGATTTCATCACATCTCCTGAGCTCTGCCAGAAGGCAAAGGAAAACTGGCTCGAAATCCTCGACGGCGAAACATACCCAGGCGCACTTCCACCTGATGCAGTGCCACACATCTGGTAATATATCCTATATTATATAATGTAAGAAAGCCACTCACCCGAGTGGCTTTTTTATCTATATAAGCCTCTCTTGTGTAAAGGGAGGGGGACCGCCGGACGGCGGTGGAGGGATTGTCAATGGCATTACATTATTGCAAACACAGCTTCAATCTGCTATAATGAAATCAAATAAATCTGTCCCCAAGGAGGAGCTATGATTTACCCTCGATTTTTAACCGATGGCAGTACAATCGGCATTCCTGCCCCAAGTGCAGGTATTCCGCCGAAAAAAGAGCCATCATTCGATATTTCCCTTGAAAATATCCGTAAAAACGGCTATAAAATACAGGAATGTGACGGCATCCGCAACGAAAATTATCCGTCCGACAGCGCAGAAAAACGCGCCCGTGACGTGAATAATCTTATAAAGAATGACGATATCGGCATTATCCTATGCGCGACGGGCGGCGACTTTCTGGTGGAGATTCTGCCTTGTATAGACTATGATGCAGTAGCGAAAAATCCAAAGTGGATTCAGGGATATTCCGACCCTACGAGTTTGCTTTACAGCATCACAACTCTCTGCGACGTGGCGACGATTTACGGCGGCAACGCAGGCAGTTTCGATATGAATAACCTCCACGAAAGCCTGAAAAACAACCTTGAAATCTGGCGCGGAAATATCGTAAAACAAAACTCTTTTGATAAATACGAAAGCACACGCAACGATGAAGTCGATGGCTATAATCTTGATGCAAAGGTGGAATGGAAGGCTATAAACGGCGATTTTGAGGCAGAAGGGCGCCTTCTGGGCGGCTGTTTCGAGTGTATCAACGATATTCTCGGCACAAGATTCGATGGCACAAAGGCCTTTATCGAGCGCTATAAGGATGACGGCATAATCTGGTATTTTGACGTTTTCGCGATGAGCGCCGAGGTTGTGGCAAACACACTCTGGAAGATGAAGCAGATGGGTTATTTCGAAAATGCAAAGGCATTCATCTTTGGCAGGGTTATGTTCCCTAACGAATACACTATAACCTATGAGAATGCAATAAAGCGTGTCCTCGGCACAGAAAACGTAGTCATAAATGCCGACGTGGGACACGTCAATCCGAAGATGACTCTCATCAACGGGGCATACGGAAAAGTGGTCTGCAAAGATGGCAGAGGCAGTCTTGAAATGGAGCTTAAATAGATGAATAATGTTGAAAAAATATGCGAAAAGGCCCTTGAAATCGCAGAAAAACAGGGCAGATGCATCGTGGCTGTCGACGGCAGATGCGGAAGCGGTAAGTCCAC
>JAFYNW010000168.1 GCA_017547995.1 Clostridia bacterium
CTTTACGATGCTGTCCACGCGAAAAACGGCACAACATTCTTCAATATCGATTCCGACCTTATCCGCGAAAATCTCCCAACAGAAGGCAACATCGTAACGTATGGTATCGAGCACGAAGCAGACTATATGGCATACGATTTGTCCGTAAGTGAGCTGGGCATTTCCTTCTCTGTACGCACACCAAAGGGTGAAACACACCGCTTCACAACAAAGCTTCTCGGCAAGCACAACGTTGTGAATATCCTCGGTGCCATCGCGGTTTCCTATACTCTGGGCATTCCGCTTAACGAAATGACAGTTGCCGTTGCAACTCTCACACCTGTGCCACATCGCCTCGAGCTCAAGCCATCGGGCGAAAACGTCATCATCGACGATGCTTATAACTCCAACCCAACGGGCGCAAAGGCGGCGCTTGACGCTCTCGACCTTTGCAACGGCATGAAAATCGTCGTTACACCTGGTATGGTTGAATTGGGCGAAAGAGAATATGAGCTCAACAAGATTTTCGGCACACAGATTGCCGATATCGCAGACTACGTCTGCCTCGTTGGTAAGAAAGACCATATCTATGAAGGTCTTATCGAAAAGGGCTACCCACAGGACAAGATTTTCCGCACACTCGACGTAAGAGAAGCGATAAATCACGCCCTCGCCCTCGAAAATACCTCCACAGGCAAGAAGTATATCCTCCTCGAAAACGACTTACCGGATAATTACTAAAAATGCGGGCTGGCGGAAACCGTCAGCCCCTACATAATATAGTAGGGGACGGCATTTATGACGTCCCGTCCACATCAAAAATCCCTATTTAAGTAGGAGACAATTAAATGTACACAAAACTCAACGAACTCCTTTCCGCTCCTTTCCATTCCATTCTGCTCAGCCAGACTGTGAAGGGCGCGGAAATCGACTACACAAAGGTTATGGTAAAGCCGTTTTTGTCCAAGGGCGAAACCCTTTATCAGCTCACCTACACAAAGGGCAAGCAGGTCACCCATGAAAATATGGGCTTTGACGATATGCTGGCGAAAGTCGGCGACCTTCTTGAAAATATCTTCGTGCAGTGCCAGATTTATTCTGCTGAGCACGATTATCATATTACACATTTCAAGAATTACAAGCTCCGCACTCAGCCTGCCACAAAGAAAATCGAGGTGGCATCCCACAACCGCAAGAAGCAGTACGTCATCACAGAGGACGAAGGGGCAGACTTCCTCATCGAGCTTGGCGTTATCAATAAGGACGGCACTATTTCCAAGGCGAAATACGATAAGTTCCGTCAGATTAACCGCTATCTCGAGTTTATTGCCGACCTGAAGGACGAATTTCCAAAGGACAGACCTGTTCGCGTCGTCGATTTCGGCTGCGGCAAGAGCTATCTGACCTTCGCGCTCTATTACTATATCACGCAGAAGCTCGGTCTTTCGGCTATCGTCCACGGTCTTGACCTGAAGAAGGACGTTGTCGAGCATTGTGAGGCTCTGGCAAGACGTCTCGGCTATGACGGACTTTCCTTTGCCTGCGGCGACATCAAGGAATATACCTCCGACCTTGCGCCTGATATGGTGATTTCGCTCCACGCCTGCGATACGGCGACAGACGAAAGCTTCTTCAAGGGCATCGGCTGGGGCAGTAAGATTATTCTCGCTGTGCCTTGCTGCCAGCATGAGCTTAATCCTCAGCTCAAGGGGGATGCGAATAAGGCTATGCTCCGTTACGGCATCGTCCGCGAGCGTCTTGCAACCCTGATTACAGACACGTCCCGCGCGCTTCTGCTTGAAGCTGTCGGCTACAAGACAGATATGGCCGAATTTATCGATATGGAGCATACTCCAAAGAACGTGCTTATAAGATGTATCAAGAAGAACAAGGGCAATAAGGACGCGCTGAACGAATACTATGCTCTCAAGGAACAGTACGGCAATTTCAGCCAGACCCTCGAAAACAGACTCAAAGATAATGGATATATAAAGTAAAAGAAAACTCCTCCACACCCTGTGGAGGAGTTTTTATATTTTGTAGGGTGCGACGCCCTCGACGCACCGCTTATCTGTCATTCTGATATTGTATAAACGGACAATTCGTGAATTGTCCCTACAAGTTTTCCTTCCTTC
>JAFYNW010000169.1 GCA_017547995.1 Clostridia bacterium
GAAGCCTGGTTACGCCTCATCCACCGCCATGCGGTCCCCCTTCCCCCACCAGGGAAGGCTTTTTCTTATTCGCCTACGACGACGTAGTAGGTTTCGTCGAGGGCACGCTGTACGAGTGCGTCGATGTCGAGGCGGGATTCTTCCTCGATAACCTTCTTCATCTTTGGCTTTGTTACAGGGTGCTTTGGTGTGAAGACTGTGCAGCAGTCTTCATATGGGAGGATGGATGTTTCGAAAGTGCCTATCTTACGGGAAATGATTGTGATTTCATTCTTGTCCATGCCGATGAGCGGACGGAAGATAGGTGTTTCGGAGCAGGCATTTGTTACGCCGAGAGCTTCCATAGTCTGGCTTGCAACCTGACCGAGGCTTTCGCCTGTGATGATACAGCCGCAAAGCTGCTGCTGAGCGAGCTTGTCAGCGATTCTCACCATGAAGCGGCGCATAATGACTGTGAACAAATCTTCGAAGCAGTTATCACGGATTGCTTCCTGGATTTCTGTGAATGGCACGATGAAAACAGGAATCTTGCCTGTGTAATCTGTCATAATTTCAGCAAGCTTGAGCACCTTCTGCTTTGCTTCTTCAGAAGTATATGGATAGCTGAAGAAGTGGATAGCTGCAAGGTCGAGACCACGCTTTGCCATCATGTGACCTGCAACAGGGCTGTCGATACCGCCCGAAAGCATAAGGAGACCGCGTCCGTTGGAGCCATTTGGCAAGCCGCCTGCGCCCGGATAAACCTTACCGCTGATGTAGATGCCCTTTTCACGGACTTCAACCTTGACTGTCATTTCAGGCTCATCCATCTTTGGAGAAAGATGGTCGAATCTTTCGTTGAGGTAGCCGCCGATTTCCTGAGAAATCTGGATGGAAGTCATAGGGAAGGACTTATCACTGCGTCTTGATTCAACCTTGAAGGTCTTGACTTCGCCGAGCATTTCAGCAAGATATTCTGCCGCTGTCTTGCAGGCAACCATGATATCCTTATCGCATACTGCACAGCGCTGTACTGCGACGATACCGAAAATCTTGCGGCATGCATCGAAAGCCGCTTCAAGGTCAGCACATTCGATTGGCTCTACGAAAAGCACAGACTGCTTTGCATAGACTTCAAAAGTGCCGTATTTATACATTCTTGTTCGTACGAGCTTGACAAGGCGGTTTTCAAACTTGAGTCTGTTAAGCCCCTTGAGCACAAGCTCACCGAATTTCAAAAGAAAAACTTCTCTCATATTTTTACCTGAACATCTTCATCGCCATCTTGAGCGTGTCGATGAAAATATCAATCTCTTCCTTTGTATTTTCTTCCGAAAGGCTGATTCTCAAGGAAGAATCGATAGCCTTCGGGTCTCTGTTCATAGCGAGGAGTACGTGGCTTTTCTTGCCCTTTGCGCAGGCCGAGCCACCCGAAACGTAGATGCCCTTATCAGACAGCACGCGGATGATGACTTCGCTTCTGCCCTTTTTGAAGCCGACGTTGACAACGTGAGGCGCCTGATGCTCGCTTACTGCAACAACAGAGCCTTCGATTTCACTGAGGCGCTCGATACAGTAGCGGCGGACTTCGTCCATCCTGGCAGTATCTTCAGCAAAGTGCTCTGCATGGTATTTAGCCGCTGCACCGAAGGCCGCCATCTGTGGCACAGCCTGTGTGCCCGAGCGAAGGCCCATATCCTGATAGCCTCCGTGAAGCATAGGAGTAATCTTTACGCCGTCCCTGATATAGAGAGCGCCGATGCCCTTGACACCGCCGATTTTATGGGCGGAAATCGAGAGGAAATCCACGTTATCAAGCGGCATATTGATTTTCATAAAGCCCTGCACGCCGTCCACGTGGACGAATGCATCCTTATTTACCTGCTTCATATATTTTGCCGCGTCAGCATAAGGCAAAACTGCGCCTGTTTCATTGCAGACCGCCATAATGGAGAGGAGAATTGTGTCCTCACGGATTGCCGCCTTGATTTTATCAAGAGACACACTGCCGTCACGCTCAGGGTCGACCAGAGTAACCTCAAAGCCCTTTGTTGCGAGGGCTTTGAGAGTTTCAAGCGTAGCCGCGTGTTCGATTTTTGTCGAAACAATATGCTTACCCTTGTGCTTATTCTTATCTGCGGCAAAGTTAATCGCCCAGTTGATGCTTTCTGTGCCGCCCGAGGTGAAGACGAGAGTGCCCTTCTTCACACCGAGAGCCGACGTAATGTCCTTACGGGCATTTTCAAGAATATCGTTTGCCTGCTTGCCAAAGGAATGGACTGCGGCAGGGTTGCCGTAGTTTTCCGTCATAGCATTTACTGCCGCTTCGAGGGCGCAAGGGAGAACCTTTGTTGTGGCAGAATTATCTAAATAAATCATTACTTCTGCTTTGCCCAGGAGTCCTTAAGAGTTACTGTTCTGTTAAAGACCATCTTGTTTTCTGTGGAATCCTTGTCTACTGTGAAGTAGCCGTGGCGGAGGAACTGGAACGTATCGAGTGGTGCGTGACCCTGGAGATACTTTTCAACCTTTGCATTTTCAACAACTGTGAGGGAATCAGGGTTGAGGTTATCGAATACTTCGCCGTCGGATGGGTTAGGATTCTTGAAGAGTCTGTCGTAGAGACGAACTTCTGCATCTGCGCAGTTGTTAGCGTCAACCCAGTGGATTGTGCCCTTTACCTTACGGCCGTCAGGTGTTGTGCCGCCTGCGGATTCAGGGTCGTATGTGCAGATGATATGGTCGATATCGCCGTTTTCATTGTAAACAGCCTTCTGAGCTGTGATATAGTAGCCGCCCTTGAGACGAACTTCCTTGCCTGGGGAAAGTCTGTGATAGCCCTTTGGTGGAACTTCTGTGAAGTCTTCAGCTTCGATGTAGATTTCACGGGAGAAAGTTACCTTACGTGAACCGAGCTCAGGCTTATTTGGATTGATTTCGACGGAAACTTCTTCTGTCTTGCCTTCTGGGTAGTTTTCGATAACAACCTTGACAGGCTTGAGAACTGCCATAGCGCGTTCTGCATTTGTATTGAGGTAGTCACGTACGCAGAATTCGAGGAGGCTGTAGTCAACAACGGAATACGTCTTGGAAAGACCAGCCTTGGAAACGAAGTCGAGGAGAGCTGGAGCTGGGTAGCCGCGTCTTCTCATACCTGCGATTGTAGCCATACGTGGGTCATCCCAGCCTGTTACTGCGCCGCCGTTTACGAGAGCGAGGCAGCGTCTCTTACTTGTAAGAGCGTAGCTGAGGTTGAGACGTGCGAATTCAATCTGTCTGGATGGCTTTTCGAATTCAGCTTCCTGAAGTACCCAGTCGTAAAGTGGTCTGTGGTCTTCGAATTCGAGTGTGCACAAGGAATGTGTAACGCCTTCAACTGTATCGGAGATTGGGTGGTTGAAGTCGTACATTGGGTAGATGCACCACTTGTCGCCGCAACGGTCGTGTGGAACCTTCATAATGCGGTAGATGATTGGGTCACGCATATTTACGTTACCGGAGGACATATCGATCTTAGCGCGGAGTGTCTTTTCGCCCGGTTCGAATTCGCCCTTTCTCATTCTTTCGAAGAGGTCGAGGTTTTCTTCAACTGTTCTGTTGCGGTATGGACTTTCCTTACCTGGCTCTGTGAGGGAGCCGCGGTACTGACGCATTTCTTCTGCATTGAGGTCGCAGACGAAAGCCTTGCCCTTCTTGATAAGACGGATAGCTGCTTCGTAGCAGTCGTCGAAGTAGTTGGAGCCATAGAGGATATTGTCTGGTTCAAAGCCGAGCCAGCGGATATCTTCGATGATAGCGTTTACGTATTCATCGTCTTCCTTCTGTGGGTTTGTATCGTCAAGGCGGAGGTTGCAGATACCGTTGTACTTCTTAGCTGTTGTGAAGTCTACTGCGATAGCCTTGATGTGGCCAACGTGAAGGTAGCCGTTTGGTTCAGGTGGGAAACGAGTCTGAACTCTGTCGAAGTTGCCTTCCTTAAGATCTTCGTCGATGAAGTCGTGAATAAAGTTGCCTTCAAACAATACTTCTTCTTCATTTGTTACTTTTTCGATGTTTTCCATTATTTACTCCTGTATAAGCATATTGGATGAATTGCCTTTCGGCACGAATTGTATTTTATGCATGAATTGTCCCTTTGGGACATTGCGGTGTGACGTTGTCACATCAGTTAAGCGGGACGTCGGGGGCGCCGTCCCCTACAGTTTTGCAATATCAGGCATTGCCTGTCTCCGTAGAAGGCTTAATTATTACAAAGCTGCGATGTACTTATTGAATCTTGCCTTGATTTCATCTGCGCCGAGGATAGCCATGATGGAATAAAGGTCCGGTGTGTTCTTTCTGCCTGTGAGAGCAACACGGATGATTGTGGAGATATCACCGACGTGGCCCTTGAATGCTGTTGGGTCAGCCTTGAAAGCCTTTACGTCAGGTGTGAAGCCGAGCTCTTCGCAGATGCTCTTCATACCTGCAAACCATTCGTCCTTTGTATGATTGAGGTCGAATACTGTTGCGTACTTGTTGAGTACTGCCTTCTGGTCGTCTGCGGAGATATTTTCAATAGCTTCGCATTCGAATTCATCAGAGAAGATGTAGTCCATATACTTAGCTACGCCCTTCCACTGTGTGATATCCTTACGTGGCTTGTTGCCGCTTCTGTCGACGCCGAAGAATGTTACAGCCTTGTCCTTGTTTGCTGTGAGCTTTTCAGCGAATTCCTTATCGAATTCGTTAGCCCATTCGAGCACGTATTCGTAGAGCTTTTCAGCTGGGAAGCGGGAAATAACTTCGCCGGAAACGTTGTTGAGCTTAACGAGGTCGAAGAGTGCGCCCGACTTACTCATATTCTTCATTGCGAACTTATAATCGTGGAGGTCAGCTGTCTTGTTCTGCTTTCTCCAGTCTTCGTACTGGGAGTTGGCAAGTGTGAGGAGATATTCAAGCACAGCTTCCTTTGGATAGCCTTCTTCTGTGAAGTAGCTTACCGCTGCTTCAGGGTCCTTACGCTTGGAAAGCTTTCTCTTGCCGCCGTTGTCTTCCTTCATGATTGGGGAGATGTGGCAGTACTTTGGAGCCTTGAGGCCGAGCACGTAGAAGAGCTGAAGATGGATATTTACGGATGGTACCCATTCGTCGGAGCGTACAACGTGTGTTGTGCCCATGAGTGTATCGTCACAAGCGTGAGCGAAGTGGTACGTTGGGATGCCGTCTGTCTTGAGGAGAACGATATCTGCTACGTTTTCGTCCATTTCGATGTCGCCCTTGACAACGTCCTTATACTTTACTCTGCCGCCAATCTTACCCGGGGACTTGAGACGTACAACGTAAGGCTTGCCTGCCTTGATGTTTTCTTCGATTTCTTCATAGGAAAGGTTTCTGCACTTTGCGTATTCTGTATGATAGCCCGGGAGAACCTTCTTTTCTTCCTGTACCTTACGGATTTCTGTGAGGTCTTCTTCTGTGCAGAAGCAAGGATATGCAAAGCCCTTCTTTACGAGGCTCTTGCAGAAGCTCTGGTAGATTTCTGCTCTGTGGCTCTGTACGTATGGGCCGTAATCGCCCTTTTCTGTGCCGTCGAGAGTCTTGCCTTCGTCGAAGTTGATGCCGAAAGCAGCAAGACCTGTGATGATTTCATTGATGCCGTCTTCCTGTTCTCTCTTCTTGTCTGTATCTTCGATTCTGAGGAAGATTTTACCGCCGGACTGGTGAGCAAGGCGTTCGTTTACGAGAGCTGTGAAAAGGCCGCCGATGTGGATGAAGCCTGTTGGGCTTGGCGCAAAGCGTGTTACGTAAGCTCCTTCAGGAAGGTCACGCTTTGGGTAGATTTTTTCGAGGTATTCTTCCATTTCCACGTTGATGTGTGGGAACAGAAGCTGAGCAAGTTTGTTATTGTCCATTATATTTCATCCTCCATTTGAAGTGAATTTTTATTAAAGTTGAAAATGGAAGTTGTAGGGGCGACTATCAGTCGTCCGCCTTATTGAATGCGTCGCAGACACATTATCGTTCCGCAGGAACATATCGCATTTGCGTAATGCAAATATATCGCTGCGAAGCAATATCGCTCGGCTTTGCCGAATATCGCTTCCGCATAGCGGAACATACTACTCCATTCTATTCTAACAATTATACATTATATAGGGATTTTTTTCAAGTTATTTTTCTTGACTTTTGTCAGTTACTTTGCTAAAATTTAGCCATCATCTGCGTGGAGGACACAATGCACGAAAAATATATGGCTCTTGCCATTGAAGAAGCTGAAAAATGCGCCCTTTCCGGTGACGTACCCGTCGGCTGTATCATCGTCAAGGACGGCGAAATCATAGGCCGCGGACACAACACCCGCGAAAGAGACAAGAATGCACTCGGCCATGCCGAAATCAACGCCATTGATATGGCTTGCAAAACCTTGTCCTCATGGCGTCTCGAGGGGTGCGATATGTACGTCACGCTCGAGCCTTGTCCGATGTGCGCAGGTGCAATCATTCATTCGAAGATTAACGCTCTTTATTTCGGGGCGTATGACAAAAAGGGCGGCGCAGTAGGGGGCGTTATCGACCTTTTCTTCGAAAATTTCAACCATAAGCCAAAGGTGACAGGCGGCATTCTGGGGGAAGAATGCACAGAGCTTCTCACCGCCTTTTTCAAGAAACTAAGGTGACAAAATGAAAAAATCCAAAAAACCCGTTTACACACTTGCCGAAGAGCTTATCAACTCTATCTCCCACGGCACGGGCGCTCTTGCCGCGGCTGGCGGCATGGCTGTCCTCATCGTATTTTCCGCCCTGCAGGGTGACGTATGGAAGGTTGTCAGCTCGTCCATCTATGGCGCGACCATGATTATGCTTTACACCTTCTCAGCACTCTATCATTCCTTCCGTGACGGAAAGGTAAAATCTGTATTCCGTATTTTCGACCATTGCTCCATCTTCCTGCTTATCGCAGGGTCGTACACTCCGTTTACGCTTGTTACGCTGAGAGAGGCAACTCCTGTTATCGGCTGGACGCTTTTCGGCGTGGTATGGGGCGCGGCAATCATCGGCATCGTGCTCAACATCGTAAGCCTTGAAAAGTTCAAGATTTTCTCGATGATTTGCTATATCGCAATGGGCTGGGCTGTTGTTTTCGCCATCAAACCTCTCCTTGCAAATCTCGCAACGGGCGGTATCATTCTTCTTGCCGCAGGCGGTCTTGCATACACAGTCGGTATTATTTTTTACGCAATCCGCAAGAAATATATGCACTCGATATGGCATTTCTTCGTGCTTGCCGGCACGATTCTCCAGTATTTCGCGGTGCTGTTTTACGTTGTGCTGTAACTCAATGACATAAGAAAAACCTCCCAAACGGGAGGTTTTTTGTTTATGCGATGTGTTTGCAGGGACAAATCACGATTTGTCCGCGGGCTGATGTGGGCATCGCCCTACGTTTTTCGGGAGCGGCAAGCAGCTCCACTACGGTTTAGTGAATAATGAATGGTGAATAATTAAAAATGAATAATTTCGGTATCTGCGATGTATTAAATAAGCGGGATGTCATAAATGCCATCACCTACATATTAACTACTCATCGAGCAGTAACCTACCCCAACCTGTCCATTTGTGAGGAACGAACACACAAGGGGGTCCAGGGGTGCTCCCCTCGGTCCCGTGATCAAA